>JAHEAM010000416.1 GCA_024642765.1 Planctomycetaceae bacterium | reverse complement strand
TATCGATTACGAACAACGCAATACATGATAAAATCTCACTCAGAGCAACTTTTGTTGGACGTCGGCCAGCGAATCCAGTTCCAACGGATTGCGGTCATTCTGGTGCTTCGAGAAATAATTCGCGTTGTTTAGTGGCCCGCAGCGGTAGCAAGGGATTAGCCGATTAGCCCTTGCTGACGCAGCGGCTTACGGTTGTTTCTAGCCACTTGTATTCGTTCTCATTGCATTAGTTTAGCGCACAATTATTTGCACGAGGCAAAATATGAGTTCGTCCTTAGGCAATATATTTAGAAAAACAAAATGAAAAACAACATAAGCGGCGATATTCGATTGTTAGCAGGTCTCTTGGGCGATGTTATCCGCGACCAAGAGGGCGAGGCCCATTACGCGTTGGAAGAACAGATTCGTCAATTGTCGAAGGCCGCACGTCAGGGCGAGTCGCAGGCTGAGACCGAACTGACAAGGATCATCCAAAGTGTGACCAAAGATATAGACGCCACGAAGACTGTACTCAAGGCCTTCACGATCTATTTCTACCTTGTGAACCTAGCCGAGGTGCGGCAGCGCGTTCGAGTTCTCCGCGAGCGAACACGGGCTAGCGAACAAGCGGGCGAAACCGTAAACGAGACCATCCGGCAGGCTGTCGAACGCTTGAAGGCCTCAGGCGTTGCTGCCGAAGACTTGCAACAACTATTCTCGCAGATGTTTGTTTCGCCTGTCTTCACGGCGCATCCTACCGAGTCGCAGCGTCGGACATTCTTGGTGATTTTGCAATCGATGGATCGTTTGCTTAAAGAGCTCGACCGCGGCGATTTGTTGGAGGCCGAACGCAAAAAACTTGTTCATACGCTGCGCCGAAAAATTCTTCTGCTTTGGCAAAGTGACGAGACGCGCGACCGCAAACCCACCGTGATGGACGAAGTCCGCAACAACGGTCTTTATTATTTCGAAAGCACACTGTTTGAAGTCATCCCCGAGATTTACGAACAACTCGAACTCGTTTTGAAGACGATTTATCCCGACTACGATTGGCGCGTGCCATCGTTCTTGAAGTATGGTTCATGGATCGGCGGTGATCGCGACGGCAACCCTTTTGTGACCAGCGATGTTACCGAAGAGGCACTTCGAGCCCACAAGGAAGCTATCTTGCAGCGTTACAATATTGAGATCGATCGACTCTATAACGAATTGAGTCCATCTCTCAATCGGGTTCACGTATCAGATGAATTGCAAGAGAGTATCGCTTACGACAAACGCTATGTGACCCCCGAAGAATTGGCGTTGATCGACCGATTCGAGCGAGAACCCTATCGACAAAAACTGTTGATCATGTTCCGACGCCTACGCACAACACGCGGCGACAACGAGGTGCCCTGGCAGAATCGAGTGGTCTCCGAACGTGCCTATACTTCCGTTGCCGAGTTTCGTGACGATCTGTTGATGATTGATCGCAGCCTGCGAGCCAACCAAGGCGAACAGTTGGCAGCTGATGGCCTGGCTCGGTTGCTAAGGATGATCGACGTGTTTGGTTTTCACCTTGCCTCACTTGATATTCGTCAACATGCAAGTCAACACCGAAATGCCGTTTCAGAAATCTTGCAGCGATTCGGCATCGCATCCGACTACGCCATCATGGATGACGCGCAGCGAGTATCTGTCCTAAGTCGCGAGATTGAATCCTTGCGACCTCTAACCGCAAAATTGGCGTTTAGCGAATCCACAAACGAAACAGTGCGTTTGATGCGTCTGATTCGCACAGCTCAGGAAATCAACGGCCCGGATTCTGTGTCGACATATATCGTAAGTATGACGACGAGTGTTGCCAATATTTTGGAAGTACTTTTGCTGTCGCGCGATGCAGGCCTTTCAGGTCGGCTCGACATCGTTCCCTTGTTTGAAACCATCGACGACTTGATCGCGGCTCCCGACATTATGCGGCAGCTCTATCAAACACCCGCTTATCGAAAACATCTTGACGCCCGAGGCGGCCGGCAACAAATCATGATCGGCTACAGCGACAGCAACAAAGATGGCGGGTTTCTTCGCGCGAACTGGATGCTGTATTCTGCGCAACGCAATTTATCCGCCGTCGCCTCGGAGTTTGGAATCCAACATACACTGTTTCATGGACGGGGAGGTTCACTCGGACGTGGTGGTGGACCGGCAAATCGCGCGATTCTCGCACAGCCACCGGAATCGGTTCAGGGCCGAATCAAAATCACCGAACAAGGCGAAGTGATCAGCGCTCGCTACGGTAATCGCCGCATCGCCAAACGCCACTTAGAACAGCTCACGCACGCCATTTTGACTTCTGCGGATCCCGCCCGTCAGGAACCGCCGCGTGCGTTTGATGAATGGCCCAAGTTGATGGAAATGATCAGCCAAGCTGCCTATCAAAAATACCGTTCGCTCGTTGAGCGTCCTGATTTTTTAGCCTTTTTTGAACACGCTACCCCGATTCGGTTTATCGATGAATTGAATCTTGGTTCACGCCCAGCTCGGCGCAAGCAAACGGCTTCGATCGCTGACTTGCGAGCCATCCCCTGGGTCTTCGCTTGGACACAAAGTCGTTTTTATCTGCCAAGTTGGTATGGAGCCGGTAGTGGCTTCGAATCTTGGGCAAGCGGCCAACCAGACCGTATCGACACGTTTAGAATGATGTACGCAGAGTGGCCATTTTTCCGAACGACAATCGACAACATTCACCTGGGCATTGGCAAGGTTGATATGAACGTTGCGGCAATGTACTCCAATTTGGTTGGGGCGGACTCGCGAGATGAAATCATGAAGTTACTAATCGACGAATTTGAAAAAACGAAACAGTGGGTGCTCGCGATTTCGAAGCAAGAAGCAGTTCTGGGCACCGAACCTTGGTTGCAAGAAAGCGTCAACAAACGCAATCCGTACGTCGATCCATTGAATCGATTACAAGTTGAATTGTGTCGTCGTGTTTTTGACAATCAACTTTCCGATGAGGCACGCGCAGGGATTTTCCAGGCCCTGCTGCTTAGCGTAAACGGAATCGCGGCCGGATTGCGCAACGTCGGTTAGCAGGCAGCAATCCGTGTCAGCAAAAGGCTAGCGGCCTCAGGTCGATCGAAACGTTGAAACGCACGCCGAATGCCTCGGGTAAAACGAGCTGAGTTTCGAATTGTTGATCTGCGTTAGCCATCCAATTCAAGTACGAGCTTTTGACGAGCGCGGATAAACGATTCAATAGTCCGTGAAATTGTCGATTGCATTAGCCGGTTTTGCGGGCATACCCTAGGCCTTGCTGCCTTCGGCTCACTAATTCAGTACCGCCATGTACCCGGCGGCCATGACAATATCAAACTGTCCTTTCCACGTTGGCTGCGTTACGGTCTCGACAGTGGTGCCTTTTTCAGTCGCCGATTGGTTACCGTCCTTTGTTTCAGTTGGCTTATCGAATTCGATCGTAACCAAATTTCGTTCTTCACGTTTCAGGGAACTGTAAACACCGTCTCTTAAATTGTCTTCGCCGAAATCAGAAAAGTAGCATTGGGTCGTGCATCGCTTGAAGCCTTCGGCTTCGACTCGGTAGTGAATGTGTCTCGCCGTGCGACCGGGGTATTTGCCAGGAATAATCGTGGTGAACGAATACTTGCCGTCCTCGTCAGTGACAGCACGTCCCCAAAACTGAAAATTGTTGTCCAGCAAGTTCACGTTATCATTGTCGCGAGAATGTTGGTAACGTCCTGATGCACAAGCCTGCCAAACTTCCACCGATGCATGCTTGAGTGGGTGGCCCTTGCGATCTTTGACGATTCCTTCAATTACTGCAAGCTGCCCTTTCGCCAGTTCGTGGTTCTTGAGTTTACGGCTCAAATCCGTGTCGTTGTACAGTTGTTTTTCGATTGTCGTTTCCGGATAAAACGGACCTTCGATTTGTTGCGGTGTGAGCGGGAGGTCATCAGGCATCC
>JAHEAM010000415.1:1015-3942 GCA_024642765.1 Planctomycetaceae bacterium | reverse complement strand
TCCGAAAAATCCTGACGAGTTGATCGTCGCTACCTATGAACGATTGCGAGACAACACTGACGACAATGACCCGATCAAACGTTATGGCGAGGGCAGTGGGGTGTATCGGACTCGAGATGGCGGCAAGACTTTTGAGCGACTCACAAATGGCCTGCCCGACTGTAAAATGGGGCGCATCGGACTGAACTATTACGCGAAAGACCCGAAAAATATTTACGCGACGATCGAGTCCGAAAACATTGCCAAAGCTCCTGAAAACCAGGGTTTTGCTGGGATTCGCACCGAGGACGTTGGTGTTGGAGCTAGGCTGATAAGCGTTACAAAAGATAGCCCCGCGGAATCTGCCGGACTTAAGGAAGGCGACATCGTGGTGCAAGTCGATGGGGTACTGATCCCAAATATTGAAGGCCTCGATAACGCGTTGCGCCGCAAGTACCAAGGTGACTCGTTGAAGCTGAAAATTGAACGCGCCGATGAATTCATGGACATCACTTTGACTTTGGGTAAAGTCCCCGAGTCTCGCGGTCGTCGACAAACTGGGTTTGAAGGAACTCTTGGCGGTCAAATCGAAAACCGACAAGACCACCAGGGTGCCGACGGCTACAAATACGGTGGCGTTTACCATTCCAAAGATGGTGGCGATTCTTGGACGCGTATCAACTCGCTGAATCCACGCCCAATGTACTATAGCCAAATTCGAGTTGATCCAACCAATAAAGAAAACATGTATGTCCTCGGGACGTCACTTTATCGTTCGAAGGACGGTGGCAAGAAATTCACGGACGATGGTGGCAATGATGGTATTCACGTTGACCACCACGCGTTGTGGGTAGATCCAGCAAACCCCAATCACATGATCTTGGGCAACGACGGTGGAATTCACGTCACTTACGATCGCATGGACAACTGGGATCATTTGAACAACGTTGCGATTTGCCAATTCTATCATGTTGATGTTGACTCAACGCTTGACTATCGCGTCTACGGGGGTTTGCAAGACAATGGTAGTTGGGGAGGACCAAACCGCACGAGTGGGAGCGGTCCAGTGAATTCAGATTGGTTCAATGTCGGCGGAGGCGATGGATTCGTCACGCGAGTTGATCCAACGGACAAAGACCAGATCTATTTCGAAAGTCAAAATGGCGGCATGGGGCGCATTAATTTGCGGACTGGTGAGCGCGGCTTCATTCGTCCACAACCACCCCAAGGAAAACAGTATCGTTTCAATTGGAAAACACCCTATATCCTTTCGCCCCACAACCCATCGATCTTTTACACCGCTGGAAATCACGTTTTTCGATCCTATTCGAAGGGTGACAAAATCGAATCGGTATCAGACGAAATCACCAATTCGAATAAAGGTGCAGGAAGTGCGATCACCGAATCGCCTGTTCGAGCTGGCGTGATTTACGTCGGCACGACATGTGGCGCTGTATGGGTAACGAAAGATGGCGGTAAAACTTGGGAAGCAGCTTTCTACCAAAAGGTTGAAGATGCTCCAGAGGAAAAGTCAGAATCCGAATCAGAAGAGGCAAAGACTGAGGGCAAAGATCCTGCGGCTCCCAAAACGGATGAATCCGCTGATGATGAGAAAAAAGTCGATCCTAAAGACCCGCCAGTTGCCAAAGAAAATGTTGCCGAAGAAAAAGCGGATGCCAATAAAGAGGCTGACAAGAAAGTTGAAGACGCAATCGTCATAGACAAACCAACTGGCGAAAATCCAAAAATGCCAGAGGATGTCGCCGACCCAACCAAAGAATCCGACCCAATCGTCAGCCAGTACGAAGGCCGTTGGCGTCTCGAGTTTCCAGAAAACGCACCGCGCTTTTTGCGTGGACTCGAATTGGTTTTAAATGTTAAAGGCGACGAATTGTCTGGAAACGTTTTGACCTCGCGTGGCGAACGAGAAATTCGAAACGTAAAACTTGATCGGGAAAAGGCTGAATTCCAGTTCGAAACTGAAAATCAACGAGGCGTTGTAAAATACGTTGCGAAGATAAAGGACGGTAAACTGCAAGGCAAAATCTCGGCAAACGATGACGAGTTCTCGATGGAGTTCACCGGCGAACGCATCAAAAACAACATGCCAACAAGCCGCAATCATTTTACGATTCCGGGAGCGAACGCAGCTTTGATGGGTTTGATTATGGTTCAAACTCAGGACGACAGTATTTCCGGTAATTGGAAAGGCGTCGTTGAAGGCGATGGTCTGCCAGACGGTCGCCTCGAGTTCCAATTGCAAATCAAAGTGGATGACAAGGGCAACGTTACGGGCAGGACTCTGTCTGCGATGGGTGAATTGACAATTGTCGAAGGCCATTACAACGCCGAAACCAAAAAATTGAGTTTCGCGGCCGAAAGCGATGATTTTGCGGTGGATTTCGAAGCGACGGTTGAAGGAGCCAAAATGAAAGGCGACGTCGTCAATGACGAAGAAGGAATGAAATTTGTATTCGTCGCAGAACTTCAGGCGGCTGAAAAGCCTGAATCCAAAGACCCGCCGCTTGAGAAACAAGAGGCTGCACCGAAACAGGAGGAGTCAGGTAAAGACAAAACGGCCGCCGAACAAACGGCAGCCGAACAAACGGCAGCCGAACAGGCCAAAGACGACGTTGTTGATAATGGCATCACTGGGAATTGGAAAGGAAAAATGCTCAACGAACGTATGCCGCGTGGTATGGGCGAATTCAGTTTGAAGCTCGTGATGGACAAGGATAATAAAGTCACCGGCCAATTCATTACCCAACGTGGTGAAAATGAAATCGCGGATGGAAAGTTTGATCCTGAAACTAAGAAGATAGAGTTCTCGTCAGATAATGGGCGGTCGACGATTTTGCTTGACGGGAAGGTTGATAACGGAAAAATGGACGGCACGATTAGCTTCGGCGAGAATTTCTCGTCAGATTTTGAAGCTACTCGTGAATCAG
>JAHEAM010000415.1:0-963 GCA_024642765.1 Planctomycetaceae bacterium | reverse complement strand
CTGCCAGGACCGCGATGGGTTAGTTCGCTTGAGTCTAGTCGTTACTCGGCGGAACGCTGCTATGCAACGTTTGATGGTCACCGTTACGACGACGATAACCCTTACGTGTTTGTTTCAAATGATTACGGCAAAACTTGGAATTCCATTCGAGGAAACTTGCCAATCGAAGCGGGCGTGACCCGTGTGATTCGAGAAGACATTGTCAATGAAAATGTTCTTTATTTGGGATGTGAGTTTTCGGCCTGGGTGTCGATCGATCGCGGTGAATCTTGGACTAAATTTGGTGGTGACTTACCAACAGTCGCCGTTCATGATTTCGCGCAACATCCTTTGACCGGTGATGTTGTCGTGGCAACGCACGGTCGCGGAGCTTGGATCGCCGACGTTACTGCATTGCGGCAATGGTCCGTGGATGCAATCAAGGCCCAAGCAACTCTATATCGACCAAATCGAGTCGTGATGTGGCGAAACGGACCGACGCGCGGTGACAATGGACCACGGCAATTTGTCGGGCAGAACCCTTCGAGATCGGCGCACGTATATTTCTCCCTTGGCGAAAACGCAAGTCAAGCAAAAGTTACAATTTCGGATATCAAGGGACGCGAGCTTGTAGAATTTCGCGATTTGCCCGCGACAAAAGGTCTCCATCACGTTGAATGGAATTTGCGACCAGCAAATCAAGGACGAGGAAGGGGAGGCGGAAGCCTCGCGGCAGGGGATTATCTCGTGACCCTGAATGTCGACGGAGACGAACAAAAGCAAACATTAACCATCGATAGTGATCCTAGTTACACCGTTAATGACCAGAATTCGATGACCCAAGAAGAATTCGAAGCGATTGTAGGCGAGGGTGACTAATCAGCAGGATTGGACGATTGCCTAAAGGCTGTCCGTTTTTCGTGTTTTCTGCAGCGAGTTGGGATTAGGATCGTTGACATAGCTATAGTGGGAGTTAAAATATCC
>JAHEAM010000414.1 GCA_024642765.1 Planctomycetaceae bacterium | reverse complement strand
CTCGTCTCCTCGTGGCTGTTGATCGCATGCTGGAGCTGCAGCAATCAATGCGCCTTGTTCGTCAAACAATAACGAAAACAGCATGAAAACAATCCCTAGAAAAACCAAAACTGCGAACCTAGCCTTCGTGAAATGTTCGTTCTGCAGAAAAATAGAAATAATGGCAAAATCAAACAAGCTCATTTTTGCGATCAGGCTGGCACCTTCAGTGACCACACCACCCCCAGGGATTCATGAAATTCAATGGAGGCAGTGGAAATTCCACAACAGATCGACTTTAATAGAAACGCTAGCATTCCAAAAATGAGCGTACCAAATGGCGAAACAACTTATTTTCAATTGGCGGGGCTGCGAAGTGCCATTCGAAATGAACAAGGTCGATCGCGCCAAGCTGTACGGGTACAAAGAACTTGAGGTTTTTGACGAAAACGGCGAACGCTGCGAGTTAGCGACGCTTGCCGAAGATGGCCATACGATCATTGGTCGTGGTGGTACGGGATTCGGATACTTAACCGCTGACGGATTTTGGAGCGAAAAAAGTGCGCTGAAAGCTGTTGATAGTGATGGACGGGAAATCGAACCGGTGACTTCCTCTTTCAATGCACCAATTGATTTGCTTGACGCCCCTATCTCAGTCGATGACTACTTAAATCACACGATTCGCTCAGTCTATTCCATGGGTTTGCTCGATCCCTCACCATTAACCGACATACTTAGATCGGGTTCGATCTACAAATTTCCGTTTAGCTATCGAGGCGGTTTGGAATCCGACACGGCCTTCTTAATCGCAAATGATCAAGGCGACATATTTATGACGGTCGGGCGCCCAACGGAAATTTCCATGATCGGACTTCAACGGACAACCGTTTCTGTTTCAGAAGACGAAAGCGACCTCGACTCCGCTGACGACGACCTTGATTTTGGCATGATTTAATCAACGGAGTACCGGCACATGACAGAAATTAGTCTAAGTAACAGTTCAGGACGCGATGCCGTTGTGAACATGGACAGTGTCCTCTCACAACTAAGAATACGTTGGCTTGACGCGAATGGTCGCAACGCCGAAAGTGTGCGCACCGTCAAATCGCCAATCAATCGTGACTTCGAGGCTCTTCTCGATCGCTTTGGTGATGCCGCAGCAGTCGGTCAACAACTCATCGACGACGATCCTGAGATCGATTTAGAAGTTGTGGGAATACAATTGCAAAAATCGTCGCGAGTGTTTGTGGATACAAAACGCAATTTGGCGCACCGAATCTCGCAAACGGAAGTTGTCCGAAATCCCGATGGCAGCGAACGCGAGCGACGTCCCCGCGCGATGCCGGCACCGAATATTGCTGCGGACACTCCGCTGCGTTGGTCCGGAAAAATGATCGCCAAAGAAGAAGCTGTTCGAAAATTCGTGTTTTCCACCAAGGTCCAATTGAACCATATCAACGGCCTGACATACGACTTTTTATTCGGAATGGCTCAGGAACTGGAGCGTGCCAACAGCTTGATGATTTTGGGCGCCGGCCCTAAGTCGAATCAACCGCTAATCCTCCGGCGCGGCGGAACTCCCTATCGTGGCTTCCTTGAGGGCAGAACCGAAGGCGAACGATACTGCCTGATCTTGCACCTTTCCAATTTGGAATTGAAACCTCCAGCCAATCAAGAGGTTGCACGTGATTGATCGCGGCCAACTCGAAAACATTTTAGGCAACTACAAATCCGGTTCCGCCAGTGCAATCGTCGATCCCTTGCTGTTGTCCAAAACCCAAGACTACCGGCGTCTCACGAGCGCGCGTTTGCAACCACTATCTGAAGACGAAATAGCTTCAAAACTTCCGGCATCCGACTATTTCGTCAGCCTCAAAGTGGACGGTGAGTTCGCCGTTCTACAATTCGGAGAGGGGCAAGCGGCTTTGGTCAATCCAGGCGGAACAGTGCGCACAGGACTGCCAGTGTTGCGTGAGGCCGAAAAATTATTAAATAACGCAATCGTCACGAATGCACTGTTTGCATGCGAGTTTTATGTTAGCCATGCAAGTGGCCAGCGCGAACGTGTCCATGATGTCGCCAGCAACGCGCGGTCGCCGAGCCAACAGTCACAACTGGATTCCTTGCACTTAGCGGTGATCGATATTATCGAACTCGAGGCCAGACCATTCGACGCCTCCTTTTCCGAAACACGTGAAAAGATTGAAGCGATCTTTCAAAATGGAAATCGCATCGCTCCAACCAAAACAATGCGTTGTTCAAATTCGACAGAAATTTACGAACTGTTCGAGAGATGGGTCAAGCATGATGGTGGTGAAGGACTCGTTGCCCGCAGCGACACTGCTGGCTTATTCAAAATCAAACCGATTCACACGCTCGATGCTGTTGTTGTCGGCTTTACCGAATCGACTGGCGATCGCGAGGGAATGTTGCACGATTTATTATTGGCTCTCCGCCGAACCGACGGTGCCTTCCACATCCTTTGTAAAGTTGGGGGCGGTTTTTCAGACCAGCAACGCCGAGACCTCTTGGCTGACCTGAAAGACGAAATTGTGGCGAGCGAATATGCCGAAGTAAACTCCGACTACGTCGCCTATCAAATGGTCGAACCGAAACACGTTGTTGAAATCAGTTGCTTGGATTTGATCTCGCATTCCACAAGGGGTGCTCCCATCAACCGCATGACGCTGAAATTTGACTTGGAAACGAAGATGTATCGTGTCGTTCGGCGATTGCCTTTGGTCAGCGTCATCTCGCCTCAGTTTTTACGCCTACGTGACGACAAAACTCCGTCGCCTGACCACATCCGACTAAGTCAAGTTGCATCGATTGTCGAAGTTCCCTTCGCCGACAGCGACGCCAGTCAAATGACGTTGCAAGCCAGTACGCTGATGAAACGAGAGGTCTATACCAAAATCCTCAAAGGCGAAACAATGGTCCGCAAATTCGTAATGTGGAAGACCAACAAAGCAAATGCCGCCAAGGAATTCCCGGCTTACGTGGTTCACTACACGGACTTCAGCCCCAACCGAGCAACTCCGCTTTCGCGGGACGTTCGGATCAGCAATTCGGAATCGCAAATCCATTCCCTCTACGAATCCCTCAAAGAAGACAATATCAAAAAGGGCTGGAATTTATTTACACCGCAGTGCACTGAAACAGACACTGCCAACACGATTTCTGCCGAGCTCGGCAACGAACCACAAGACAATTCAGGTCCGCTTGCTGCGACGACAAAACGCGCCACTAAAAAAACTGCGGCACAGAAACCGGATGCCAAGCAAGCAGAAAAAACTAGTTCTACCGAAGGCCCCCCAAATGAGCCGACGCCCAAAAAGAAAGCCGCCAAAAAAACCGGCAAGATTTCCTAAGCCAACCTGCGATCAATCGCGATCGTCTTCGTCAACAAGTGCATCGACTTGTTTTCCAGTCATTTTGAACCTTTCGATCCGTTGACATTTCCCCGTTTTGGTATCAACAACCAACAGCGCGCCGTTGATACGTACATCACCTTTCGCAACAGGAAACGGAATGGGCCGAAACGTAATTGCGGCCTGCATTACGTTTTCTATGGTTCGCCCCAATATGCTCTCGTGTGGGCCTGTCATCCCGACGTCGCATTGAAAACCAGTGCCGCCTGGAAAAATCTGCTCGTCCGCGGTCGGCACGTGCGTATGAGTTCCAAGTACTGCGGAAACCCTACCATCCAAATAGCGCCCCATTAAATATTTGTCACTCGTCGCTTCAGCATGAAAGTCAACGATACGTATGACCACATCATCAGGAATTTCGCTGAGAACTTGGTCTGCAGCACGAAACGGACAATCGACAGGTTTCATGAAAACACGCCCCATCAAGCTAATGAACGCAACTTTTTGTCCACTTGCTGATTTCACCACACACCAGTTCTTACCAGGTGCTGTATCCGGATAATTCGCTGGCTTGACCATTCGATCGCTCGTTTCGA
>JAHEAM010000029.1 GCA_024642765.1 Planctomycetaceae bacterium | reverse complement strand
TACTCCGGCAAATTTGGGGACGCTATTGCATCGCGCGATCGAGGCCGATCAGACATATGCGGCTTTAAAAGCAATTTTTTCAGACGCGAGTCGATTCCAAGTCCATTCGCCCTTGCTCGCAAGCAATGCGTTAACGGACGAAGGCGCAGCGAATCATACGCGATTGTGCGAGCGCTTTGATTCGGCGGGATTGCAGTTGTTTGTATTTGGCCGCTCGGCGCTGCGGCAGGATCTTTGTGCGCCGACCAAGTATCCTGCGCGACAGACACTTGAGTCTTGCCACGCTATTGCGAGGCGGCACATGTTGAGCAACTCGAATGCTGTGTTTGTTCAACAGAATCCAAACGCCATCGAGGCAGGCGTATTTCATAATGACGTGATTTCAGTTGGCACAAGCCATTTGCTGTTGGTCCACGAATGGGCTTTTGTTGATCAAGACCGCGTGCTTAAAGAAATCAAAACGCATTTCTCTGCGATTTCATCACGGCAATTGATAGTGCTCGAAATCGGAAATGACGAACTGCCGATTCAAGATGCTGTTTCTAGTTATCTTTTCAACAGTGTTTTGCTGAAACGAGATGATCAGTCGTTTACTTTGGTATGTCCCACAGATTGTCGATCGAATCCACATGCTTTTGCAACACTGCAGCGCATCGTGTCAGCGGATGACAACCCGATCACGCACGTCGAATATCTGGATTTGCGACAAAGCATGAACAATGGCGGCGGTCCGGCATGCTTGCGATTGCGGGTTGTGCTCAACCCAGCGGAACAAGAAGCGATGCACTCGGGTGTGATTTGGAGTTCAGAGTTGGATCAATCTCTTAAGCAATGGGTGAACCATCATTATCGCGAGACGCTGAGTCCAGACGACTTACGCGATCCGAAGTTGTTGATCGAGTTAGCAGACGCCTCCGCGGCCTTGGCGAGAATTCTTGACTTGCCAATCGAACTTTTCTTGGACCGAGAATTCTGTTGATTCTTCAGTTCAAACATTTGAGCCGCGATTGGAATGCCCAATCTCGTTCAAATTGTTTTGATTGCGCAAGCTTCAACATGCTGACAAGATTTAAAACTTGCAGGTCAGGTAATCTGTTTCGCGCAACAAAATAATTTTGGAATTTTCTCACGCACTTGGTCGATAGTCTAATCTGACTCACTAGAGAATCATTGCGTCATGGAATGCGACAGGGTGTCGCGCTTTTGCCATTGACATTGTCAGAGAATGACGAGAATGATCGAGTCACATGGACGACCAAGTTATTTTCAGGGATGGAATCTTTTGTTTCTATTCACTGAAGGAAAAGATCCATGTCAATCGATTGGATGAACTCGCTACTGTTTTTGTCGTTTGTAACCGTGTGGGCCTTTATTGGCCAATTCAATTTGATGAAACACGGCTGAAGGTCACATTCGACATTCCATCCACTCAGCGTTCGACCGAAATAGAACGTTGTTCACTCGGTATTCTGCCTCAACTAATAAGCGTTCTCGTGACCTACACAGGCGATCGGACATTGATTGTCATGTTTGGATCACTTGACTTCGAATTGGATGGGCGGGTCGAGAGTTGTTGTCTTGTTTCCCACCATGTCGTTAATCGATAGGTAGGCGCGATAGGAACCGTGAGGCAATTGGCCAACTACTATTGGCACGAATAAGTAAAAGTCGCGGCGTCTGCTACGCGCGTGATCTTCGACCATGGGGAAATCAATCTGCTGAACGACTCGATTGTTGGCGTCGCAGATGACAATCGAGTTTTTCAGCTTCGTCACGTATTCGGAGACGCCCTTTTGTTCTGTTTCTTTGGTCGTATGATTTTCCAGTTCACAGTACAGCAACAATTGCTGACCTGGGGCGAAGACATTTGAATCCCAGGTCCGATATTGGCCGAAACCCGTTACTTCGTAGCAAAAATTAGCATTCCCGATTTTCAGATTCGCATACGATTCGAGCTCGGTTTCGGCCTGTCGCAAATGTTCTAGTGAAACCATTGCATCGCGGCCGAAAGAGATGGCCGTCGAATCGTCATTCGCGTTGAGCAGAGTTTGGATCGCAGAAAGTTGGTGATCCCAAAACGCGGCGTTAGGTTCAGCCTTGTTTCCGATCGATTCAAGATTGCAGGTCAATAACTTTTGCCCCAACTCTAAGGCGCGTCGTCGTGAGGGGGTTATGTCCTCACCAGCTAACTGTTCGATCAAGAGATTCTGCATTCGTTCAGAAGTATTCAATCTCTGGCGCGTGTCAATTTCATCGCTGAAGCAAGCCCGCTGCACTGCAAAATCATTGTTGACGCATTGCTGCTGCTTGGATGCGAAAGGCAGGGGTGTGGCGTTTGACACAAGCGTAGATGGTGTAGTCGCTTGAGCGTTCTGTTCAGTTGGTAATACGGTGATTTGCGCAGAGAGATTGCTTTGCGTGCCAGTATGTTCAGCTTTAAGATGTTCCGCCATAAGTTGGATAGACGTGAGGCCAAACACCGTGCAACTTGGAATGGCGCAGATGTTTGAGTCTGATTGCCGCGGAGGGATTAGCGTTATTTTTTCTGGGATTGCTGGCGGCGATTGGGATGTTTCGTTTGAAACTTGCTGCGCTCCGTTGGGTGTTTCCTCTGGCGATGTCGCTTGGGCTAAAGGCGTTGTGTCTGCGGGAGCGACTGTTGTGACAATCTTTGGTTGCTCGGATTCGGAAGTGGGTGCTGCCGATTCTTTGGCAGGGGGTTCACCAGCGTTTTGCAGAGTGCTGAGCATAGTAGCCCAAGCATTCTCGGGAGCGATGCGCGTATTGCGTCGAAGCGGTGTCAGCGGAGTTAAGATTTGTGAGCGTCCCGCTGCCTTGAAGTGTGGAGTTCGCGTGTCGGCGGCATTGATTTCAGCATAGACTTGATCCCAATGAGCCTGATCTGGCCAAGCGGGCAAGTGAAACTCGTTTCGCATGCCATTCTCTGGTGATTGGGTTTGTACCTTCGCGGTAGATGTTGAATCGCTTGCTATTCGACTATTTGTTTGTTGAATCTTGGGGGTTTGCGATAGGTGCGTCTGAGGGTTCTTGTCCACGGGGATTGGGCGTATGAGAACACCGGAATTCCAAGTTGAACATCCCGCGAACGCGACGGTCATCAAGATTAGCAAATGGATTGGTTTAGCCCGCATAGATCATGTTGCCCTGAAACGCGACGTTGCGCTGAGTATCAGACGGTACAAATTTTAAGTTCGAGTAACGACAGTCCGACAGTTGCCGGCGTATCTCTTTGATGTAACGTCTGGGACTTTAGGGGAATCGACTAGTGATAACAAGATTAACAAGATTCCTTGCGCTGTCGCCGCTAGCATATGGAAGGATTTTGCATGTTGGCTAGTGGTATTCGTTTCGCTCCAACCACTGTCCATTGGTGTTGATTCCTTCCGTATGAAAAAGTTGCAACCTCAAAAAACTCAATTGGTTAGCTTGCTTGCGATGCTGGCTTGTATCGTGATGCGCTCGCCAGTTTCACAGGATCATGTCCTTAATCTTGCCGAAAAATGCCAGTTTGTGCACCCTCAATATGTGCAAGTAAGGGATAGTTGCAACTCGAGTTTTCCCCTTAGCTAACGCGTTTGGTTAGGCAATTGAATGGAAACTGGTTTGGAGCGATTTCTTTAGCAGTCTTCGTCGAATGAGTAGATTGTGGCGATGCGTTCCAAAGCTATCATCAGTTCGACATAGTGTTTGAGTGTTTGTTCGGTTGAGTAGCAACCTGCATCATGCCGATCGAAACCTTGTTCACTCACCGAGATTGAATCACCCCAAGAAGCCAACGGATTGTTTTCCGAGGCAATTACTTTTGATGGCGATTCGTTTTGCTCAAGCGTTTGGTGGACCGCCCAAAGTGCGGCGCCTTCTGCGTCTTCGGCTTGAACAATCATTTTGGAGTTGGCGGATGAAATGTAAAATTTGGCCATGGTGTTGATTCCTTTCAAAGGGCGAATGATTTTTGTCGGAGCGAGCAACCTTGTCTTCCCCTGACGTCTTAATCATCGCGAGATGCTGGACACCTTAGGTTCAGAGTGGCGAGAATTTTTGAAAAAGTCGTTTTTTGGCTCGTTTAAGCGGTCCCTAGCCAGAAAATAAGTTTTTCGATCGCCAATCGAGCGCGTTCATCTCGCGAATGAGAGCCCTTGAGTGAGAGGTCGACTTCGACCAAAAGTTTGCCGAGTTGTTCAATGCGTTGCCGACCGAGTCGGCGCATGTTGGCTTCTGCGATTGCCGATTGTCCACCCCATGCTTGGAATCCTGCATTTTGCAAGACGTCTTGCATGTTGGGACGAGGGGTCGTTTTTTTCATGCGATCGTAGACTTCGATGGCCTTGGGGTATCGGCGGAGTGACCAAGACAGTTGTCCAAATAGTCCTAACGGGTGTTCACCTGACTTGAGTAATCGATCGATCAAAAGCAACGATTCTTTTACGTTTCCGTTGGCGATTGCGTCGGAGGCTTGGAACATGGTTTGGCTACGCCATCCGCCAACGTGCTGACGAACCAATTCTTGGGTGATCGGTTCCTTGTCGGAAACAAACAGGGACAGTTTCGCCAATTCCGAGTCGATACGACCGAAATCGTTTTCTGTAAATTCGCACAGCACAGCAGCGGCGTCAGGTACCAAGACCGCATGATGTTGTGACTTGGCGAACTGGATGAGCCATTTGTGTAGTTTCGCCGTGTCAACAGAGGTGCCTTTGCCCCGTTTGACTTGTGGAGCGTCGCAATGGATGGCTAGTCCATGTTTGTTGACGATCTTGGACAATCGAGTCGTTCCGAGCCAAGTGTTGACGACAAGAACCATGGTACCAACAAGGTTTGCTTCCTCGGCAACTTTTTCCAAACGCTCGCGATGATTCTTAGTGAAGTCATCGGCGTCATCGAGAATGACCACTTTGTCACGACCACTACCGAATAATGATTGACTGCGAAGTTCGTCCATCACGACAGGCCATTCAACGGCACCTTCAAACCGTGTTGTCGAAAAGTCGTCTTCATCGGGCGTCAGGTCGCCAGCGATATGTTTTAGACAGAGCAGCTTCAAAAACCGCTGTCCACCGAAGAGGACACATACTCCATGTGGCAATACAACATTTGTTTCGGCAAGAAAGTCAAACGCGTGGATTGGGCTTGCAGGTTTTTCAGTTTTTGCCATAGGTCGTGCCATATACGAAAGCGATTGGCAAATCGTTGCCAAGGTAATTTTAGTATACGGAATAGGCTGGTTGTTGATTAGTCGGCGTTACGGTGAGTCGGCGTTACGGTGAGTCGGCGTGCCGATGAGTCGTCGTGATTCCGATGGCTAAAGCGAGCAAGTCCAAGCAAGTCCGCAACCATTTCTCTTCTAACGGACGGATTCGACGCCCGTGATTCGGGCTTTGGGGATCAGCCCGGAAAGATCAATCGGGTCCTTCGTTTGATTGCGGGTCACGTTTCCTGCGGCGTCGACGGCTTCGAGTCTCAGATAGACCTGTTCGGGGATCTCTCTGGTGATCCGCCACGGATAGCGTCCAGTGTTTTCAAGGCCTAAACCAAAGTTCGTCCATGGTCCGTCCGCAAAAGTGCTGTAAGACAACGTGATCGCGCGGTCCGAGAGCAATTCATCTTCAGCTTGCCATTCAACAATCAAACAGCCTGCTTCGTTGCCAATTCCGTAGGGAGCTGCGGTCAATTTAGCCCGAGGGTGTGCGAGATCGACACGTACCCAATAGTCCGGTTCGTCACCACGCGCCGGCGCTCGGCCTTGTAAACCATCAACGGTATGAAAAACTACTGTCAGGCCGTAAAGACCTGGCCCAGGCAATTCGACAGGAAACGGACTAACGTGATCTGGATCCTCGCCATAGGCTGTCCATGTTTTGCCTTCGTCGGCCGTGAACCACAACACGACCTTCGCGACCTCGTTCGGCGTGAGGCGATCCAGTTCGTAGCGCATTTGAAAACGTCGTGAATTGATCGAATCGACTCGTGGGATCGAAGGATTTAGCGTAGGAACGTTGCGAGTTGAATCGACGACCGAACGCAGATTTGTCGCGTTGTCATCTGAGCTACGAGATGTATCGTCAAATCCGATTTGCAAGGCGTCGACCTTCGGTGGCGTTTGTGGGAGATCTGTGTCAGGTTGGTTGCGATTGAGGGGCGCGAGAGGAGCCGACGGCAATTGGGAATTGGATTCATGATCAATATTCTGCGGCACGGTGTTTTCGGATGCAGGGCGGTTGGCATTAGTTGTCGCGGCTGGGTTCGCGTGAATCACGGGACGCTGATCGTTTTGTTGAGGCCAGCTTTCTCCGCTCGCCCGTACTGTGGGTGTGGAAGCAATGTTGCCCCAAGCAATTTTGAGAGGTTGAGGCAGACCGGAGTTCGAGTCTGATCTAGGCGTTTCAAAATTTGGCCGCTGGGCCTCAACAACGTTACCGTATGTTTCCGGCCGTGTTTGGTTCGGCGTCGCGATCGGTGCAGTCGGTTGTAAACCAACTGGGATTGGTGGCCCATCAACGATTTCGTTTCCGCTATTTGGCATTGCTAGTTCCGGCAGAATCAAACGAGTGCCGCGCGTCACCGAGCCTTGGTTCCCAGGACGGTGGCCCATTTGAGGAACGACGATTTGGCGTTCTTCGACGGTTTTGTTTCCGGCGCGATCAGCGACGATGAGTTGCACTAGCACTTCACGGGCGGGTGTTTCAGGCCAGAAAGCGTATTGGTCCGCGAAGATTCCGTCTTGTGGTTCTGTTACTGCTTTGTAGGCAACCGGAATCCAGACGTTGTTTTGATCGTCAATTGAGAGCAAGGGACGAAATGACAATTTAGTTGCATTCGCATCGATATTTGGGTCCTCGGCTCGCCAACGGCAAACCAGTCGTCCTGAAGCATCTGGCTGGATGCGAAAATCCAATTCTGGATCGACGGTGTCGACGACTACTTCGAGTTCAGGAAACATCTCGCCATCGGGATGCAGTTTTCGATTTCGGTCAAGAGTACGAATCGCGAAGTTGTAAATTCCATCTCCGCTCGTTTGAAAAGGAAAGTCGCGAGCCGCGGTGCTTTGTCTGCCGTAGAACTGCCAACTCTGGCCTTGGTCCTTCGAAACATACAATTGAACTTCGACATAGACGTCATCAGGATCGCGAATCGAAAAAGGGATTCCGAACCGACTTAGGTTGGTGGCTGTCCGGGTAGGTTGTGGGCGAACGTTTTGAGTTTGCGCTACGAGTTGTGCGTCAGGGCCAAAAATTATCGCGAATGCGATGAGCAGCAGATAGGCGCAGCGCCACGATCCGGCCAAACGCTTGACTTGTGATCGCGTGCTTTGGGGACGGATTCGGTTTGGGTGCAAGCGGCGAGTAACTGCCGGACAGTGCATCGGTTTTCAACTCCTATGGGTGGACGCATCGTTCCGTTTCTCTTTTCATCGTCGGACGCGGCGGTGAGTTTCGATGAGATATAAAGAAAACTCGCCGGTTTTGGCATTTGAACGGCTTGTATTGGAAGAACAAAAATCAAGTGTCGGTCAACGTCAGTTCAATTGCCATCAGTTTTCGCGTGGATTTAAAATAAATGCGAGGATTGAATCGAGTTCTCGTGGAGAAGAAACCAAAACTGTCGAACCATCACGATTGTACGCCCGTATCATGTGCCGAATCCAACGCCTTTTCCACTACAGCGGAATCGGCAATTGGCGGAGAAAGCTTGCGAAATACGGGTTAAACAGTGGTTGGGCAATTGAACTAAACCAAATAGTCCCAACTGCCTATAATGATTGGATAGGATGGCGTCGCTTGTATTGCAAGCGAACTTGCCTACGATTCGTTAGCCGTTTTTCCTAAGCAAGATTGGCGAGATGTTTGAGTCTGTCCGAGAGTTTTGGACCGAAATCAATTCGATGCGAGAGGCTCGAATGGTATTTTGGTTCTTGGTTTTGGCGATCGTTTTGGCGATTGCAGTCTGGGGCATCAAATGGATTCGTGACAATCTGCTGGGTGATTCGCCGGTTTCGAGTTCGGATCATTTGTCGAGTTTTCGCGAGTTGCGAGATCAAGGCATTTTGGACGACGATGAATTTCGACGTGTTCGATCGACGGTTGGACTCAAGGAGACGTTCCCAGAAGCTGACAAGAACAACGATCAAGTCGAAACGACAGAACCCGTAAAATTTGAGGAGTTAGAAAAGGAAAACAACGATTGAGACGGTTACACAATGAATGGACTTTACGGTTCATATCGAGTGTTCCTAATCTTTTGGTTTTCATAAATTGAGCGGTCGGAAGGCGATAAGATTTCAACTTCAGAAAATGCTATCACAAAACAGATAACCTAGTTTGCTCGAAGATGCGGGCAGGGAAGCACCATCGATTACGGCACAGCGTAGTGTCGTTTCGATTTTCGAGCCACAACTGAAAAGACAACCATCGGTTGGACTTGAGAAAAGGAGCCTACATGCCCGCAGGAAACGATTCTACTGGTAGTCGCCGCACAGGCACTACCAAGAAAAACGCCCACTGTTCATTTTGTCGAAAGAGCTATCGAGAGGTAGGTCCGTTGGTCGAAGGACCAGGGGACGTTTATATTTGTGGCGAATGTATCGAACTGTGCCAATCCATTTTGGATCAGGAACAGCGGCGACGCGGACCTACGAAGCAACTTTTTTCGAAAATCCCGACACCTCGGGAAATGGTTACCAAGCTGGACGAGTATGTCATTGGCCAAACCAATGTCAAAAAAGTCTTAGCAGTGGCAGTCCATAACCACTACAAGCGGCTGACGCTGGGGTGGGAAGGAAACGATGTTGAGGTTGATAAGTCAAACATTCTTCTGGTGGGCCCTACTGGCAGTGGTAAAACATTGTTGGCCAGGACGTTGGCACGCATCCTCAATGTTCCGTTTGCCATTGGTGACGCGACAACCTTGACCGAGGCTGGGTATGTCGGTGAGGACGTTGAAAATTTGCTTCTCAAGCTGCTGCATGCAGCGGACTTCGATGTGGAAGCCGCACAACGCGGGGTCATCTACATTGATGAAATCGACAAAATTGGGAAAACCAGCAATAACGTGTCGATTACTCGCGATGTATCGGGCGAAGGCGTTCAACAAGCATTGCTCAAAATGTTGGAGGGCACGGTAGCTAACGTTCCTCCTCAGGGCGGTCGGAAACACCCCGAACAACAATACATTCAAATTGACACGAGTAATATCCTGTTCATTTGCGGTGGAACGTTTGTCGGAGTGGAAGAGATCGTTCGAAAACGTTTGGGCAATCGTACGATCGGCTTCGGCCAAAAATCTGGCTTCAAAACTGAAAGTAACGCTGCAGAAATCCTAACGCAGGTTACCAGCGACGATATTTTGGAATTTGGACTAATCCCTGAGTTGATTGGGCGTTTGCCTGTGGTCACGAGCCTGGCTCCATTGGACGAGGCTGGATTGATGCAGGTTTTGACGGAACCCAAGAACGCATTGATTCGCCAATTTCAAAGCCTCTTCAAAATGGAGGAATCGGAACTGAGCTTTACTGACGGCGCTCTGAAGTCGATTGCACATCAGGCAATGGAGAAAGGAACCGGGGCTCGTGGTTTGCGTTCTATTATCGAACGAATCATGCTGGACATCATGTATGACTTGCCTGATCAACCAAAGGGTTCGAAGTTCTTGATCGATGAAGAGATGGTGAACGGCGGGCAACCAAAGTTCAACATGCCCGAGTCGAAAAGCGCTTAGAAACGGTTCCGGCACCCACCGCTTGTATTCTTCGCGGAAATACAGCTCTCTCCAGAGCACTCTTTGACAGAAACGAAATCTCCTTCGGACACGACACCAGTCCGAGGGAGATTTTTTTTGCTATTTTCGATTTGGCATACTAATTACCCGAATAAAGTAGCGAGCAACATCTGTGTGATTCGTCGTTTAACCGACTTTGATTCGTGCGGTTGTTGGTTCGCAGCCGATATGTACAAGTTGTTTGCCCAGGTTTTGCCAACGAAGAGACCTATGAAGGCTGATGGAGCATTTTCGAGACCCTCTGTGATGGTTTCGTCCCAGACAATTTTGTTTGCTTTGATTAGCGATGCCATCTCGGCAATAAATTCATGTTGTGCGTCTATGTGGTCGCGAACGATGAAACCTTTTGCATGCGGATTCGTTTGCCAATAACCTTGAATAGGTTTCGCGGCGCAATCGTTGGTTGCGTAGCGTAGTAAGTCGAGATCATTCCGCATTTCACGCAGCAACCAAAGTTGTTCATGACATCGAGAGCCGCTTCGATATGTTTACCGCCGACATTGTCGTAATAAACATCAATGCCGTTGGGTGCAAGCTTGGATAATTCGCAGACTAAATCATCGGTTTCCTTGTAGTTAATGACCGCGTCGATATCCGTGTTGTCTTTTAACCAGGCAATTTTTTTTGACTTTCCAGCGCTGCCGATGACTCGGCAGCCTTTCGCTTTGGCGAGTTGAACGACGATCGAACCGACTGCGCCCGAGGCAGCGGAGACGAATACAGTGCTGCCGGGTTTCAACTTGGCGATCGTGTTGAGCCCAACCCAAGCGGTCAATCCCGTCATTCCGAGCGCCCCAAGATAGGTTTGAACAGGCGCGAGTCGCGCCGGCGTCGTTTTAAGGAGTCGCCCAAATCAACGGATTGTTTATGCGGTGGCGTTTTCTCGCGATAATTACGTTCCTCGCTTGTTGCGGGAACTCAGAGGATTGTCTCACGTTGAGCAAATTCAACTATCTGACACGACTGTTAGCGACGACGACTTGGTTCAGCTCGAATACATGCAATCGCTAGTAGGAATCGGACTTGACGACACAAACGTATCTGATCGGCAGTCGAATATTTGAAGCGGCTACCAAATTTGAAAGTGATCGAACACCGCAACACGCGTCTGAGCCCCGAGGCGGTACACGCAAAGACTGGTGCAGAATCAGCTCGTTAATTGCGATTTGCATTTTTTGCGAAATACGACTCCGTCGCCGTCAAAATTCGTTTCCAAATCAATGCTGTCGATTGTTTGCTTTTGGTGAAATTGGCAAAGAATGATCCATGCTGGTGGTGTAAATGACCGATTGGACCCAACAAAAAAACAGCCGCAAGAGTAATGTTCTCGCGGCTGTTTCGTTTTGTTTGAATCAAGATTGGGGATGGATTAGAAACCGTCGCCGCCTGTGCTTTTTGGAGCATCGCCGCCTTGTCCACCTTGGCCTCCACGGCCACCGCCGCCTGCGCCACCACGACCGCCTCCGGCACCGCCAGCCCCGCCTCCGGCACCGCCGCGTCCGCCGCCTGGTCCACCTCGACCGCCGAACATACCGCCTGCCATTTCAAATTTCTCGCCTTGCAATTTGGCGAATTTTTCCTTCTGTTCGGTTGAGAGGACTGCGAGAACAGAATCAGTGCTTTCTTTTCGAAGCTCTTGCATTTTTTCCATCATGGCGTCACGATCGTCGCCTGAGTCCCGAAGCTCTTGCATTTTCTCTCTCATTGACGATTGAGATTCTTCGATAGCGTCCGCAATTTTTTTCTTGTCATCGTCGGTCAGTCCCAATTTTTTTGCGATTACAGCGTCCGAAAGGGCAGCAGCACCGGACACTTGGGCGAAGATTCCGGTCAAGCGATCATTTTGTTTTTCGTCGAGGATAGCCATCGCTTCTTTTTCCATGTCAGCAATATCTTCCGGATCGGGCCGACCGCCGCCACCGCCGCCAAACATGCCCCGCATTTCTTCAGCCAGGTCGCCGAGCTTTTCCGTTTGATCGTCCGTCAGCGACAGCTCTTTATTGAGTTCTTCTCCGCCGCGGGTCAAGATCATCAAGCGACCCATGCCACCGCCACGGCCCATGCCACCACGACCACCGCCGCCACCTTGAGCCATCGCCTGGGCACTGAACCCAAGAACAGCAAGTCCAAATACCACGAAACTCATGTAGCTCTTCATTCAAAATTCTCCTAGAAATTACCATTCAACAGCGTTCGATATTCAAAGCGCACCCACCCGTTAGCGTACGCAGGCTGTCTTGTCGAATCATTAAACCAGAAAAAGGTAAACTAAGGCCGCCGATTCTGTCTAATTCCACGTCTATTACTGCTGGTTCCCAAAAGTCGCGATTCGACGTGTCTTTTGGGGACTCCAAAGCCGTACCGCGGCAAACGGTACTGATTTCTGTCCCTAACAGTTCGATTTACGCCCAAATCGCAGGTTGTTCTTGCAAATTGCTCAAGAACCGTTATATTTTGCCGTTTACTGCTGTTGAAAAATTGTGTCGCCAAAGCGGGTTTCGGACGAATCCGACTGAAAATGCTTTGGAAAAAGAGAAGTAATCAAAGGTATTGAGAACCTGACAAAAAATGACAATCACGAAAGAAAAAAAACAAGAGTTGATTAAGAACTATTCGCGCAAAGCCGCGGACGTTGGTTCACCTGAAGTTCAAATTGCTGTTTTGACGGAGCGGATTAATCACCTTACTCAGCATTTGATGAAGAACAAAAAGGACTACTCCACGCGTCGTGGATTGTTGGGTCTAGTTTCTCGCCGACGTGGATTGTTGGACTATCTGCGCGAAGTCAATCCCGACAAATACTTAGAGTTGCTCGGTCGTTTGAATATTCGAAAATAGTCGTGGGTCGTTTGCTTAGTCGCCACGAGTAGATAGTTGATTTGGGTGCGCAATGCAGCGCCGAAATGGCGAATGTAGCCGTAGTGGCCAGTGTTTTTTCGGTGCATCAATCGCATAGTCGATTTGGTGATCTGCGCCTGTAGGAAGAGTTTTGGTCCGAAGAAAAGGGCAAACGTTGTAAGTGCTTGGCAGAGAATTGTAGCTGCCTTTTGAAAAGTGGAATTGAAAGTTGAGTTTTGTTTAGTTGTTGAATGTTGCAGCAAAATGTGATTGTTGCTGGAATTATTGTTGTATTTTGTTGTTCTTAAGTTGTTTCTATTGCCCTTTGATCTTGGGCCAAATCGCTTGTGGGCTAGGGCTGTGTGGCCAGCGCCCAATTCTTGCGGGATGCCGTTTTTTCTAGGTTTACGCCCAGGCCGTTCGGGATGGAAAATTGCTCATTGGAACGTTGTTTAATCAGGATGGAAGAGTGAAGTTATGAATAAAATTAGAGTTGAAAAACAAATTGGCGACGGCGTGTTGTCTTTCGAAACAGGGTTTTTGGCGAAACAAGCTGGCGCAACCGTACTTTGTCAATATCGTGACACAGTCGTGTTGAACGCTGTGACCACTGGGGCACCGCGACCTGGAACCGATTTTTTTCCTTTGACGTGCGACTACCGTGAACGCACTAGTGCAGCGGGAAAATTCCCTGGCGGGTTTTTGAAGCGAGAGGGCCGACCAACAACTAAAGAGACGTTGACCTCGCGATTGATCGACCGACCCATTCGGCCAATGTTTGCCAAAGGTTTCATGGACGAAGTGCAGTGCCAGGCACTTGTGCTGTCCAGCGACCGGCAAACGGATCCGGACGTTTTGGCGATGAACGGAATTGGGGCCGCTCTTTTGATTTCCCCGATGCCATTCGAAGAAGCGGTCGCTTCCGTTCGCGTGGGTCAAATCGAAGGCCAATTTGTAGCGTTTCCAACGCATGATCAACTGGAAACTAGCGAGTTGGACTTGATCGTTTCTGGAACGCGAGCCTCGGTCACGATGATTGAGGGTTTCGCTCGCGAGATGCCAGACGACGACATGGCAGAGGCGATTGAGTTCGCTCATACGATCATCGTTCAAATCTTGGACCTGATGCAAGATTTGGTAAGCAAATGCCCAGTGTCGAAAACATCGTTCAAGGCCCCTAACGACGATGGGGTGTTCGCACGTCTAAAAACGAACTATTACAACAGCTTGAAATCCGCGAAGCAAACCGTTGGCAAACAAGCTCGAGGGGAAGCCGTTTCGCAGTTGAAGGGCAAGGCCCTTGCTGACTTGATCCCTGACCCGAAAGCCGACGGTGCAATTTGCACTGGCAGTTTCGATCGGGCCTGGCATGACCTTGTTGAGCTCGTTGTTCGCGATTTGATTTTGGCTGGCTCACGAGCCGACGGTCGTGACAACAAGACGTTGCGAGCGATCGATTGCTTTGTCGGCGTTCTTCCACGAGTTCACGGTTCGGCTGTGTTCCAGCGTGGTGAAACGCAGGCTTTGATCACCGTGACATTGGGTACCGCTCGCGATGAGCAACGCGTCGATGGTCTCCAAGACGAATACTCGAAAAAGTTTATGTTGGATTACAACTTCCCATCGTTTAGTGTTGGTGAGTGCAAACCCAACCGTGGTCCGGGGCGTCGCGAAATCGGTCACGGGATGTTGGCCGAACGCAGCATCAAACCAGTGTTGCCCGACCCAGACGATTTCCCTTATACGATTCGTATTATTTCGGACATCTTGGAATCAAACGGATCGAGCTCGATGGCGAGCGTTTGCGGTGCAACTTTGGGTTTGATGGACGCAGGTGTCAAAATTTCGAATCCAGTTGCTGGAATTTCTGTCGGTTTGGTGAAGGAAAACGATCAGAAGTTTGTGTTGCTAACGGACATCATTGGCGACGAAGACCATTATGGCGATATGGATTTCAAGATCGCTGGAACGCAGAACGGAATCACCGGCATCCAGTTGGACCTGAAGATTCGTGGAATTACCTTCGACATCATTCGCGCAACGTTGGTGCAATCGCGTGAAGCTCGAATTGAAATCTTAAAGAAGATGCTGATGGCGATTCGCGAGCCTAAAGACGATATTTCTGAATTTGCTCCACGCATGTTGACGACGCAAATCGATCCCGAGAAAATCGGAATGTTGATCGGACCTGGTGGCAAGAATATTCGAGCGATTCAGGAAGACACACAGACGATCATAGAAATCGAGGATTCGGGTCGCGTGACGATTGCCGCTACAGACAGCGTGATGGCTCAAAAGGCATTGGCCCGCATCGAGTTGACAATAGCGACGGTCCAAATCGGCAAGATCTACAACGGCGTTGTGAGCAGTA
>JAHEAM010000028.1 GCA_024642765.1 Planctomycetaceae bacterium | reverse complement strand
TGTCATTAGCGAATAGAGTTACGGTGGCTCCTGCGAATGGTGTGTCGGCGTCCGTTTTGTAGACAGCCTTTAGTGTAACTTCGCCTTTCGGCAATTCGCCCTGCGAGGTAATTGAGTACCGATCAACTCCGGCCAGATTGTAAGCGTACACAAGCCTTCCATCCTGAACGTAAAGACCATAACCGGCAAAGCGACCGCCCTGCGTGAAGATCATCCCTTCGGCTCCAGCATCCGGAATGGTGACATGCGCTGTAATGGTGTGGTTCTTGTGTTTCAGGTCAGGCGCAGCGCCTTCTGGCAATCGCAGCAAGTTTGGGTAAGTGAATGTCTTGCGCCCAGCAGTCAGGCTGGGTCGATTGTCGACATTCAGACGTTCGGTCTTGCGATCATCCAGTGGCAGAACGTTGTATCTGGCTGCTTCGGCGAAGAACTGTTTGACGAGTGCGTCCAACTTCTCCGGGTGTTCCTTTGCCAGGTCAATCGCCTGCGAGAAGTCTTCGTCGACGTTGTACAGTTCCCATGGCATGTTCAGTAGATCGCCGGGCGCATTTTCACTCAGCCAGGGCACACCGCGAACAGCGCTCGCCATCCAGCCATCATGATAAATCCCCTGATTGCCGAGCATTTCGAAATACTGCGTTGTGCGGCGATCTTCCGCGTTTGCATCGTCGAATGTGTAGGCCATGCTAACTCCTTCGATCGGTTTCTGCGCGACTCCGTTGAACTGCGCCGGAGCATCCACGCCTAAGATTTCGAGAATCGTAGGCGCGATATCGATGACGTGGTGGAACTGGTCCCGAACTTCGCCACGAGCTTTGATTCCTTTTGGCCATGAGATCGCAAGCCCGTTCCGCGTTCCGCCGAAGTGGCTGGCAATCTGTTTCGTCCATTGGAATGGGGTGTCCATGGCATGTGCCCATCCCGCCGGAAAATGGTTGTAGTGTTTGTCAGTTCCAAGCGTGTCGATTGCCGCAAGCTTGCTGTCGAGAGGTTCAGGGATCGCGTTGAAGAACGTCATTTCGTTGAGCAATCCGTTCAGGCCACCTTCCGCGCTTGATCCATTATCTCCCGCCATATAAACAATCAGAGTGTTGTCTAGTTCTCCCATGTCATCGACGGCGTCCACCAGTCGACCGATTTCGTAATCTGTGTGTGCGGTAAAGGCTGCAAAGACTTCCATCATCCGAGCGTAAACTTTCCGTTCCGGCGCTGGAAGCGAATTCCAGGCGGGGAGTGAAGCCGGTCGAGCCGTTAACTTCGTGTTCGCTGGAATGATGCCCATTGCAATTTGACGCTTGAAAGTTTCTTCACGGTAGACATCCCAGCCGGCATCGAATTTCCCTTCAAACTTCTTGATCCAGTCTTCGGGCACCTGGTGAGGTGCATGGGTGGCACCGGTTGCAAAGTAAACGCAGAACGGTCGCTGCGGAGCAACCGCTTTGGACGATCGCATCATACGGATCGCGTGATCAGCAATGTCCGTCGTGAAGTGGTAAGGAGAGCCGTCTTCGTTGGTTTCCGGCGGCTCCAATCGTTTTTTGTTTTCAACCAGCGCCGGGTGAAACTGATCAGTATCACCACCGACAAATCCGTAAAAATAGTCGAAACCAAGTCCATCGGCCCAACGATCGAACGGACCGACTAGACTGGTCTCCCAGTCAGGCACGTTGTGGTTCTTGCCGAACCATGCGTTGGCGTAACCATATTCGCGAATGATCTCGGCGAACGTGGCGGCCGACGAAGGAATAATCCCCGAGTATCCTGGAAAACCTGTACCTGCTTCTCCAATCACGCCACTGCCGACGGAATGATGATTGCGACCGGTCAGCAATGCGGCCCGAGTCGGCGAGCAAAGAGCGGTCGTGTGAAAGCGAGTGTACTTCAGGCCGTTGTTTGCGATGCGGTCGAGTGTCGGGGTTGGAATACCACCACCGAACGTTCCCATCTGGCCAAACCCGCAATCATCAATCAGCACGATCAGGATGTTAGGAGGATTCTCTAGACCAAATGTCGATGGGATTTTCAGCTGCGGCTTAACGGCCTGCGAGTCCTTGTATGTAAGTCCAATCTTTCCCGCGAACGGTACCTCGGGGCGTGGCAGAACTTCCTGAGCAGCAACCGAGTTTGGTTGCATGATCGGAAACAACGCAACGAGAAGCATCAGTAGTTTGATCGAATCGACCAAGCGAACACTACGGAAATTCATGGTACACCTTTCAGAAATTGAGCCGTTTATTGAATCGAGTCTATCAATGTACGCGAAGGTAAAGGTGACGTGCAAGATTAGCGTGAGTGCCTATTTGAGTTCTACAGTTAATCTGCCAATCGATCCTTCGAATTCAAATGGTCTCTTGTTCATGTAGTCCAACGAAACAGTCGAACCGAGGTCGGCGCCAACGTCAAAGCTTTCGCTGGCAGTGAACGCTGCTGGAACTGTGTGTTTCAATTCCGTTTTTCCTACTTCTTTTCCATCGACCAGCAATGTTGCAGTGCCGGGTTTTCCGGGACCTGGGATATTGGTGATAACTTTGATCGTGCGTTTGCCAGCGGGAATCGCTTGAGCACTGCGAGCTTCATATTGTTCAAGTATCAGCATGTTGTAGAGATATACCAAGCGGCCGTTTTCCATGTATAACGTCACGCCTCCACTAGAACCACCGACGGCATACAAGACTCCGTTCGCGTTATCAGGAACATCAACATCGATCGTCACCTGGTTGCTTTCCCGGCCAATTCCAGGTGCAGTGAACTCCGGCATGCGCCGAGTGTTTCGCGTGAAAGTCCAGCTTGAGTACGGAGTCTTGATGCGATCTTCTGGGTGCAATCGCAGCCAGTTGCCAGCTCCGATCGGGAAGTCCTTATTTGCTTCCGCCAATTTCATGAACTCCTGTTTGAGTTCACTCAGTTTTTCCGGCATTGAAGCCGCAAGATTGTTGGCCTGAGAAAAATCTTCTGTCAGGTTGTAAAGCTCCCATTCGTCGGTTGCCGAATCCCACTTGGCGACTCGTGCCACTGAGGCTGGCGTGTTCCATGGGATAAAAGGTCCGAACGTGCAGGCCATCCAGCCATCCTTGTAGATCGCTCGACTGCCGTTGTTATCAAAAAACTGCACCTTCTTTGCGGGCGGTGCGGCCCCGTCTCTGAATGTATACGCAAAGCTGGTTCCATCGATCGGCATCTGCTTGTGACCATTGACCACTTCCGGTGGCGTAATGCCAAGGATCTCGTATAAAGTCGGAGCGATATCGATGACGTGATGAAACTGTGAACGCACGTCGGTGCTCGACTTGATCTTTTTTGGCCAAGAAACCACCATCGGATTGCGTGTGCCGCCAAAGTAAGACGCCAACAACTTGGTGCCCTTGAACGGCGTACTGCCTGCCCAGGCCCAGCCAGCGTGATACATGTTGTCTGTCTTCGGAGAGCCCAGCGCGGCGAGCCCACCAAGGCGATCCAACGCAGAGAGTTGTTGGTCGATTGTGTTGGGAATGTTGTTTTGAGCAAGCAATTCGCTGATCGAACCATGCTGACCTTCAGAACTGGAACCGTTGTCGCCCCAGATGTACAGAATCAGCGTATTTTCTTTCAGACCACGATTTTCCAACCCAGAAACGAGGCGACCCACTTGTGTGTCGGTGTGTTCTGTGAAGCCTGCGTAAATTTCCATCAGGCGACACTGAAAGGCTCGCTGATTTTCAGGAATGCTGTCCCAGGAATCGAGGGTATCATCACGATCTGTGAGCTTCGTTTCCGGTGGAATGATACCCATTTCGAGCTGACGTTTGTAAACTCGCGTTCGGTACGCATCCCAGCCATCGTCAAACTTGCCTTTGTACTTGTCGGCCCATTCAGGAAAAATGTGGTGCGGGCCATGCACCGCACCTGGAGCCCAGTACATCAGAAATGGTTTATCGGGTGCATAGGCCTGGCGATCGTCGAGCCACGCCAAAGCTTGATCGACCATGTCTTCGGTTAAGTGGTACGATTCGTCCTGCGGTGGCTCAATGTGATCGTAATTCTTGACAAGGCGAGGTTCCCATTGGGACGTTTCACCGGCAAGGAAACCATAAAAGTGATCGAAACCGTAACCGGTTGGCCAGCGATCTTTCGGGCCAATCGACGTCGTCTCCGTCGCCGGCGTGTTATGCCACTTACCGAACGCAGAAGTCGAATAACCGTAGTGACGCAAGACTTCAGCGATGGTGGCCGCTTCCTTGGGAATGACTCCCGTGTAACCATCAAATGCCACCGCTCGTTCCGCGATCGTGCCTGAACCGACTCGTGTATGATTGCGGCCCGTCAGCAAACTGGCGCGCGTGGGCGAACAAATTGAAGTCGTGTGAAACGCGTTGTAACGCAGACCTTCCTTCGCCAACTTCGAAAATGTCGGCGTATGCACTTCACCGCCAAAAGTCTCCGACACACCAAACCCCGCGTCATCCAGCAACACGATCAGAATGTTGGGAGCATCTGCCGGAAGCCGCGATGGTTGCTGAGGCCACTTCATTGTCGAATCCTGCAACCGCGGCTTAACGACACTGTCCATCGGAGTTGGCGAAAATGGCAACACGCTTCCATCGTCCTGTGCGAACAGGGACGAAGCAAAGAGAAGTATCGCAGCAAGGGAAACTAATTTCTGGAATCGGCTTGAAATCATCGGTTTGTGCTCGTCGATGTTTTAGACGGATTTTGCAAGATGGATTTCGACACTTCTGCCATTAACCGACACTTCTGCCATTAACCATTGCCACCAGAACCGGCGTCTTCTTCCGGTTCGGGAAGGCGAACCAACAGCCAGGTTTGGGTTTGCTCCGGGCCAAAATGAACCAAAGCCGTCGAGTCGTCTTTGGTCAGATTGTCGATACCTGTTTCCATCACGATCTCTTCATTCTTTTCGTCACTGAACTTCCAGACAGCGCGTTGGGTTTCGCGATCGACCATTCCTTCCAGCGGACGACTCGATTCGGTAATCTGATTATAGAATGTGCCGGCAATAATCCCTTCTTTGCTGACAGCCAGTTGAATCATCATTCCCGAGTCCGCCCCTTCATCTTCGGCAATCGCAAATACGCCCAGTGGCATCCACTCGATCGCTGCTTCATCGGCAACTGGAGGGACGCTCTTAGCAATCGTTTCAGCCTGTTGATAGTAAACTTCTGTAGTTACCGTTGGTTGGTCATTGACGTAAACGTAGTTGTCTCTATAGACGACATTGGTCCCGTAATTGTAGACGATGGGTTGTGACCAGGCCGACCATGCAAACCAAGTTCCGAAAGTCGTCCAAGCGGCAGGACGCCAACACCAATTGCCCGGATACCTATTCCAATTGGAATGATAATGCCATCGGGGATTGTTAAAGCCGGGGTCAACCCAGTGATTGCTGCCGAATGGTCGATTGTTGACATTCGTCCAGTTGTTTCGAATGGAGTTGACGTTATTTTGGCGGTTGACGTTGATTTTATTGCCGGCATTGATATTGATATCACCCGTATTGATTCGATTTCCACCAAGCTTGTTTCCGACATTCGTTTTATCGCCCATATCAAGGCGATTGTTATTTCCTCCAATACTCGGGCGATTTGCTGGCCTCGTGTTGTTACCAGGCAAATCAAGAAAATCCCGAACGTTGCCTTGCGATGGACGCTTCGAAGTCAAATCCGGACGGTTCTTGCTCCCTCCCGCATTTGGCAAATTCGGTCGATTGTTGTTTCCGCCGACGTTCGGCAAATTGGGGCGATTATTGTTACCACCGACGTTCGGCAAATTGGGGCGATTGTTGTTGCCACCGACGTTCGGCAAATTGGGGCGATTATTATTGCCACCGGCGTTTGGCAAATTGGGGCGATTGTTATTACCACCGACGTTCGGCCGAGTCGTTGGAATTTTCGGCCGCTGCCCACCGAAGTTACCGGGAAGTGTCGTTGGTCGCTGGGAAATCACCGGTTTGTTGATGTTTGGGGACGGACGTTGAACTGACGGACGAGTGGCAGGACGCGTTGACGGCATGGCCCGACTCATCGATGGTGCTTTAATTTGTGGCCGACTGGACATGGACCGCCCGGCAGAACTACGCCCTGCCGCAACACGAGCTCCGCCGCCTTTTCCACCACGTCCACCTTGTGCAAATGCTTCGGACGAAAAAGATACAGCAAACAAGATTAAGAGTAAAAGACTGTTTGGTATTCGATATTTTGGCACTGGGACCTCTGCTTTTATTAATGCGTTCAAACGTCGGATTTGTTAGTTGTCAGGCGACTCTATGATGCGGGCCATTTCGACGGGTTCTACGTTGGGGATCAATTCACCATCCACTTGTCGACCAATCGAGCTATAACGCAGACTGTTTTCGTCGACCCTTTCGTAAATGTTCGTCGCCGAGCCCCGTCGTCCGTCTGGCAAAACACTTAGTGATTGACAGGTCCAACGGCCCTCCCCACCATTCCAACGACCGGCACTAAACCCTCCGTCGGAGTCGAAAGTCCAGGATCGAATTGTCTCAGCATCTGGGTCCCAACCAATTATCTGTGAAACCTCTAAAATGCCTCCTTCACTTGAGGTCACGCGATAGGTCTGAAGAAGGAAATTTTGATTTGTTGTCCAGCGGCAACTAGCTTCTACATTCGATTCTTCTGACTCGCGCGTCCAACTGCCAACCATCCATTCAAGTTCTTGCAGTCGATCAAAATTGGATGGTGCTACAGGCTCCAATTCATATTCCGAGACACCATCGATTTTCCAGCCTGCAGAAGTGTTAACGAGAATTGCCCGATATCCGGTTTCTGTCGTTTCCTGATCGGGAATCGTAACGCGAGCGGTTCCGGTTTCAATGGCAACACTTGGAGATTGAATTTCAACGTTCGGATCGACTAACTCAAGTTGTCCGAGACCAGATTCCGAAAACCATTCCTTGAACTTCGCTGAAATTTCAGACCGTCCGCGCAACGTTTGGCCAGCGAGTGTTGTGTATTCACCTTGTTCGGACCAAAAATCAGCGAGCGCCTCCGCATCACCTTTGTTATACGCAGCAACGTACCCGGTAATTCTTGCTTCAAGCCTAACCGCATTAGGATCGTCTGATTCCTGTCCAAACGATGGAATACAAATGGCTAAAAACAACCATGCACAAATGCATTTCGTGATCATCGCTCTCACGATTCTACCTCACCTAAAAATTGGTTTTTGAATTTGGCTAATCTGGGCCTAAACAAGGATTGTTCGGCATTAACACCAAAAAAACAGACAAAAAACTCGCGGGCACAACAATATCCACTGCGTACTACGTCAGACGTTGGAACATTCTATAATACAGTTGGTAACCATGCAATCTACTTGCTGTTTCCGGCGAAGAAGCCAAGACACGACAGGAATCGGCTATCGTTGAAAAACCGTTCAATGCGTGAGAACTGTTTCTGCAAAGAAATGCTTCCCAGACGAACCGATTCCTAAGACCTTCCTAAGAAGTACTCGTTTCTTCGGCAGTGATTTATCCGTTGTCTCGCAAAACTATCTCGGGATTTTTGTTGTTAAAACTAGTTGATTGAGGGCACGATTTCGGATCGCCTGCAACGGCGCCGATTTAGAAAATGAAACCGAAAAAATTCGTGACCCATGTGCCTTCGATGTCACAACGAATCAATGATTTGAAAGATAGGAATCGTCCGCGCTGTGCACTAAGCGGATGTCGAGGTTGAATCTGGCGAGGTTCTGTAGCTCATTGCCCTCTTATTGATTCCTCTAAAGGCCACAAGGCAATGGCAAAGTTGCTGCAGTGTCGATGCAGCCTGATGAGCTACTTTGATAACTGAGAGCGTGGCGCTGATAAATAGAGAGTCAGGTGCCGAACTTATCGCTGTTGACAAGTTTGTGGATGAGATTTGTCTGGGAGTTTGTGGTTTAACGTTGGCTGGTTCGATAATGATTGTGTGTAATCCAGTTTCCTTTGGTGTTCAATAGACTTCCAACCCCATCACTAATTACACTTCATGCAGGGACGTCATCGTATTATGCCGTTTATTACATTTCAAAACGGAATGTTTGGCACATGAGCCTCCACAGGCGATGGCCTAATGTATGTGATCCGACTCGGATTTTGGCAACACCCGTTGCATTGTCTAGCACGAATTGGTTTTCGACCATCAACGGCACGCACACTTCGTAGACAGAACTGACAGGTACTTCAGCGCCATCAGAGTTTGGTTGCGTGACCAAGTCGCCACCAAAGCGACTCACCAGCGGGCGTGGTGCACTTTGCATCTTCGCCGGTGAAATCAACTGGACTTTGGATTCGTAGGCTTCCCCAGGTAGTTGCCGAATCCAGATGCTTGCTGGTTGGCCGAATTGCAAATATTCGATATCCTTTTGGTCGACTGCGCAAATTGCTTGGACCTGTTGCCGTTCGTTCACAATATGCCCAAGGATCGTCTGTCTTTCGAGGTAGGCGCCGACGTTTTTAGGATTAACGGGCGAACCAGTCCACGTTTCCAATGTACTGCCGTCGTTTGGTTCTTTAGGTCGAGGTGTCGCAGGAACGAAGACACCTGAAATGGGCGCTGTAATTGTTAATTTGTCGACGTCTTTTTGGCGTTGTTCGAGATTTACTTTCGCTGCTTCGAACAAGGCTTTTGCGGGGTCGACGTTACTTTGTATCTTGCGGTCGTTTGATAGCTTGGCAGCATAGGACGTCGCCTCGAAGCTGACTTGCGCAACCTTAACTTCGCCCGCTAGTTGGGCTACACGGTACTTTAGTTCGGTGCTCGACATTCTCATGAGCGTCTGTCCCGCATCGACGTGTTGACCGGGTTCGACTTCAATTGACTCGACGATGCCCGGAACTTCAACGTAGATCGCTGTACTGTTCGTCGGTTGCAGATAACAACAACAATTGACGTAATGTGGGAGCGGTATTGCCAAGACTCCAATTACTGCCGCCACCGCAACGCATGCCGCCAATGCCAATCTTCCTCGATTCACCGAAGCCCACCTTCCTGGAACTGAAAAGAAACGACGTGCAGCCATCAGGGGTGCCGCAACCAAACCAAACACGGAGACCAACGCCAGAAATTGCCCGACGACCTTGAAGCCATAGGGCTCCAAGACCTTGTACAAAAACCAAAAAATCGAAAATGTAATCAACCAACGGTACGCTACAGAGGCAATGCTAAACGCAATGAATAACCACCGCCGTCGGGTAGGCAAAAAAGGATCGGGACGCCCCTCGATTCCAAACAGCCAATGCGTCATTGTCATGTTGACCAACGTTGTGGCCTTTTGGCGCAAGTTGGGAATCTCGACGAGGTCAGCCAGAATGTAATAGCCATCGTAGCGCATCAAGGGATTCGCATTGAACAACAACGTCGTGACCGAACAAACAAACATCACGTTTAACGCAAGTTGATGAACGAAACCAGGATGACTGTACCACCAAACGAAGGTTGCCAACGCCGCGAGTACAATCTCGACGTACATTCCTGCTGCGGAAATTGCGATGCGTTTCCACTTATTGGGTAGCATCCAACTATCGCTGACATTGCAGTATAGGCAGGGCGTGAACACCAGCAGCATCAAACCCATTTCGTGGCACTGACCGCCAAATCGCTTGCAAGCAAGACCGTGTCCAAATTCGTGAATCACTTTGGTCACAGCCAAGACAACCGCTAACGCCAACCAGTTCTTGCCAGCAAAAAAGTCTTGAAAGTGCGGAAGCTTCGCCAGAAAAACATCAAAGTTTGTGATGAGCAACACGCCGGCCATCGAAACAAGCATACAGACGGCAACAAACGCCGGCCACGAAAAAAACGCGCCTCCAATGTTGTTTAACGAAGACAAAAATCGATCGGGGTCGAAGCCTTTGAAACGGAAGGCCAGCACGTTCATCCAACCTTGTTTGCGGGTTTTAGCCTCGCGCTGACGTTGGCGTTTGAGAAGTTCGACACCTTGGCCCGGAGTTTCCGAAATCAATAATCCGCTGCGATGCATCATGCCAACGAATTGATGCAATTCGGCCAGTGAAAGTCGCTGGGGTGTAAACTCGCGATCAAATTGCTTTTTGATCGCGGCGGCGCTTGACTTGCCGTCGAGCATTTTGAGGATTGCGAATTCTTCCGCTTCGAAACGAAAGTACTTGAGAGCCAAAGGATCTTTCACCACTACCGAACGACGGCCCTGGTAGACATGGTCCTCAAACTCAAGGTCGCCACGCGCGCGAATTCTCAATGGCTTGTTGGCGCCGTCCATGGCGTGTGTTTCTCGCGGTCACGAATTGCAAATCAATTGGAACCGTAGTCTTGTACTGAAATGTCTCTCCGCTGGCAACAAGATTCATTGCTAGCACTTGACGCTTTGGCTATCAAGAACCATTGCGATTGCCTGACAGAGCGGTTCCAAATTTTGCGAGTTGATGCCGGCGACGTTGATTCGTCCGTTTTCGACGGCGTAAATCGAGCGTTCGTCTCGCAGGCGAACGACTTGTTCACGCGACAAGCCAGAGAAGCTGAACATTCCCTTTTGATCGTTGATAAACGAAAAGTCCGCGGTCGGCGCGAGTTCGGTGAGTCGAGTGACGAATTGTGCGCGAACTTCGATAATGCGAAACCTCATTGCTTCCAGTTCGCGCAGCCAGCGTTGTTTAAGTTCGGCATCGTGCAGGATTGTATAGACGATTGAACCACCATGCATCGGAGGCGTTGAGTACAAAGTTCGAATAATCGATTTGATTTGGCTCAGGGCTGCTGCACGATTTTTCTGATCTTTGACAACGGCTGTGATAGCTCCAACTCGCTCGCCATACAGTCCAAGGTTTTTCGAGAACGAACTGCAAATGAGGGCTTCATTTCCACGGCTTAAGTATTCGCGAATGGGCCACGCATCGCTTTCCGTGTCCAACCCAAAGCCTTGATAGGCAAAATCGAAGATCGGAGTCAATTTTCGAGTCTCCAAAATCTCAAAAATCTCCAACCACTGTTCGCGTTCCAAATCGAAACCTGTCGGGTTGTGGCAAACGGTATGCAGCAAGACAGCGTCTGCTGCGTTTGCCGAATGCAACGCGTCGGTCATCGCTGAGAAGTTCAATCGACGTTTGTCCGCGGTCAAGTATTCAAACGTCTCAAACCGAAGTCCCGCGGCATTGTAAATCTGCGGATGATTCGCCCAGGTCGGAGCACCGCTCCAGATGCAATTTGCTCCGCACTGGCTGCGAACAAGATCACCCGCGATTCGAAGTGCAGCAGTTCCACCCGGAGTGTGTGCGGTCGCGAAACGTTCCTCTTGAAAGGCAGGATGGTCATCTCCCAATACCAAGCGAGCGATTTCTTTACCGAGGCTCGCCTGACCATCGATGGGCAAGTAGTTCTTGGATTTTTCTTCTGCGAGGATTCTGGTTTCGGCATCCTTAACGACGTCCAGGATTCGAGTTTGGCCGGATTCATCCTGGTAGGCCCCAACAGTCAAGTTGATCTTATTATCCTGCGGGTCGCGATTGAACATTTCCATAATGCCAAACACAGGATCAGGTGGCGCAACCGAAACTTTCTCAAACATAGAATCAACCCGAATGGATGGTTTACAACAAAATTCCCTCTCCCCAAGTCTATGATTTCATTAGGCTTTTCAAAAGGGACCCTTTCACGAGTTCGTTGCCAATGTTCAGAATCGACTTGGGTGTTTAGTATAGAGAGTTCACGAAAATCAAAAAACGCGACATTGAAGAGTTGGTGAATGGCAAACAACAAGACCGGAATCTGGATTATTGGAGGCTTTGGCGGCGTTGCAGCGACGGCTGCGGTGGGCCTGGCGGCGTTGGCAAAACACGCGATGCCGACAACGGGTTTGGTTTCCGAACTAGAGCCATTTCGACATTTGCCGTTTGACGCGTGGGGCGATTTTGTCGTCGGCGGACATGAAATTCGGCAGTCGTCGCTGATCGATTCGGCGATGCAAATGGTAACCGAGAGTCGTGCTATCCCGCTTGAGCTTGTCGAAAACAACCGCGCTCAATTGGATGCTTGGTCGAGCAACTTTCGGCCAGGAATTCTGACGCACAGCGGGCGAGCTATCGAATCGATTGCCACGACGGGATTTCCGATTGTTGCGAAATCAGCGCGAGATGCGATTGATATCTTAAGTCGTGATCTGGTAGCCTTTGCAGCTGAAAACCAACTCAAAAGAATCGTTGTCGTTAATCTGGCTTCGACGGAACCGCCTGCATCCGCCGAGTTGTCGCAAATGAACTGGCAACAACTATCGCAGTGTCTGGACGACCCAAAATTCTGTCTGCCACCCAGTACGGTTTATGCGATTGCGGCAATGGAGTCTGGCCATGCTTACGTCAATTTCACGCCATCAGTTGGAAGCAACTTGGATGCCCTTCGCGAATTGGCGATTGTCAAAAAGGTTTGTCATGTCGGTCGCGATGGCAAGACTGGTGAGACGTTCCTCAAAAGCGTCTTGGCTCCGGCCTTCGCGTCGCGTAATCTCGAGATCATGAGTTGGGTTGGACACAACATTTTTGGCAACCGCGATGGCGTCGTTTTGGACGACCCAATCAACAAAGCTACAAAAGTCAAAAGCAAGGATAGTCTGCTCTCACAAATGTTGGGCTACCAACCCCAAACACACACGAGCATCGAATACATCCAAAGTCTCGGTGATTGGAAGACGGCGTGGGACCACATTCACTTTCGTGGCTTCCTGGGCACGCCGATGACAATGCAATTCACATGGCAGGGTTGCGACTCGATTTTGGCGGCGCCGTTGTTACTGGACCTCGTTCGCTTCGCTTCGTTGGCTGCCGACAAACAAGTGACCGGCGAGCTCTCTTTTTTGGCGAGCTTCTTCAAGTCGCCACAAGGCACGACGGAAAACAGCTTTGGCAAACAATTTCAAACACTCATTGATTGGGCGAATGCGTTTTCAGAGTAGGGCGATTTCCTTTTTATTGTTGTGCGATCTGAACGCAACGTTTTCAATTTTGTGAAAGGCGAACAATGCGTTACGAAGACCTTCCTGAATGGTCAAACGCAGCTGCGAATTGGGCGGCCGAATACCACCGGACATTGCGCGAACGCCCCGTTCGTCCAGAACTTAATCCAGGCGTTATCGCGGCGCAAATCAATCCGTCACCACCGGAAGAAAGTGAATCCGTCGAGACGGTATTTAATGATTTTGTTCGGATCATTCCACCCGGCATGACTCATTGGCAACATCCCCGGTTCTTTGCCTACTTCCCGTCGAATGCTTCGCCCGCCTCGATGTTGGCAGAACAACTGGCGAACGCGCTCTCAGCGCAGTGCATGCTCTGGCAGACTTCACCAGCCGCAACCGAATTGGAAACGATGATGATTGATTGGCTGCGACAAGCCCTCGGGTTGCCAGCCGGATTGCGTGGCGTCATCCAAGACACGGCATCAACGGCGACATTGTCCGCAGTCCTGACGATGCGCGAGCGAGCATTGGATTGGCGCGGCGCGGCGGAAGGTCTTGCGAATGCAGGCGTGTTGCGAATCTACGCGTCCGCACAAGCCCATTCGTCAATTGACAAGGCCGTACGTCTGGCCGGAATCGGGCAAGAAAATCTCGTCAAAATCGCGACCGATGATTCCTGGGCCATGTGTCCTGAACATTTGCAGACCGCCATTGACGCAGATCGTCGTGCGGGGTTGATCCCTGCCGGCGTGATTGGAGTTATTGGCGGAACATCGATTGGAGCCTCCGATCGATTGCATGAAATTCTTGCGATCGCACAGCGCGAAAACCTGTATTCGCATGTCGATGCTGCTTGGGCTGGCTCGGCGATGATCTGTCCAGAGCTGCGACGTCTCTGGGCTGGAATCGAGCTCGCCGATAGTCTGGTGTTCAATCCCCACAAATGGCTCGGCGTCAATTTCGATTGTTCGGTGCAATTTTTACGCAACCCCGCGGAACAAATTCGCACGATGAGTATTCGCCCCGATTACTTGCAGACCCTCGAGACCAGCGAAATCACGAACTACTCCGAATGGACTATGCAACTGGGGCGACGGTTTCGGGCGCTCAAGCTTTGGTTTTTGTTTCGAATCTATGGCTTGAGAGATTTAAGGCGTCGGATTCGCAATCATATCGAGTGGGCTCAAGACGCGGCACACCAGATTTCACAGATTCCTGGATTTGAAATTGTAACGCCACCTATGTTCAGTCTGTTTACGTTTCGATTCGCGCCGCCCGGTCGTGATGCGGATGAATTGACGCAATTGCTCTTGGAGCGAATCAATGCCGATGGCCGAACCTATCTGACGCAAACACGTCACGATGGCCGGTTTGTGATCCGAATGTCAATTGGTCAATTTGAGTCAACCGAGCAAGACGTGATGGATGCAGTAGGTGTTGTGAAAGAGCTTGCGGCGACTATTTGTTAAGCGAGCTGATCGCGTTTTAGTTGGACGGAAACTTTGATGATTTATTGGCGATAGACGATTATGAGTGAAGCGAACAGCGTCACATCAGATCAGAAGCTTGGGTCAAAACCAGTTTTCGCTTCGCGCTTTCTGGCCGCTCGCCAATGGCGTTGCATTTGGTTCGCCTATTTCGTGTTAGCCGTTATTTGGACTCAGGTTGATACGGGTTCATTCGGCAGCTTGCCCGGTCGTCAACGCGATGAAGTTTACTTTGACAATATCGCGTTCAATCTGGCTGCCGGGCATGGCTATGAGCTTCGTTTCTCGGATCCTGAATGGCTCGCGCCTTACGCGGCAGAGCAGCAGTTGCGGCTTGATTCACTTGACGACCCAAAGTGGATCACGACCGTAAAGGCCGATGGGCCAACCACCTCTCGGCCGCCTGTGTACCCTGTGATACTTTCGGCTGTATACAAATTGTTTGGGCGGCAATGGGTTTATGTCCGCTGGCTGCAAATTATTGTTTTCGCTAGCTCGATGACTTTTCTATCGTGGTTCGCCGCTCGTGAAACTCGCTGCAGATTGCTGCCCTGGTTGATGATTGTGACTCTCGGCTTCGACACTCAAATCATGCAAGCTCCTGGTCGAATCATGAACGAAGTCTTGG
>JAHEAM010000413.1 GCA_024642765.1 Planctomycetaceae bacterium | reverse complement strand
AAACTCCGGCAACGATGTCGCCGACATATGCAATCAATTACGAGTTCCGCTGGAACGATTCAGCGCTGTTAGTTTCATTCCATTCACAGCGGTTGCTGTTGCGATTGGATTGTTTCTATTATTGATTGGCCCAGGAGATTATTGGTTCTTAAGGCAGTTTGGGCGGCAAATGCATTGGACTTGGTTCACTTTCCCGTTGATCGCCGCTGGGTTCGCCGGATTTGCCTATTGGTTATACGGAACCGCCAAACCGCAAACTCGATTTATTAACCAACTGGAAATCGTCGATTTCGATTCCGTTGGGAAACATGTCGAAGGTCACACTTGGAATTGTTTTTACAGTCCCAAATCTTCGCAAGTCGATTTTGGCCTCAACATTCTCGCGCAGGATTTGGTAACTACGCATTTTCAATCACTTTCATGGATGGGACAGCCCGGCATTGGACTTAGCGGAATGCAATCGACGACGCCTGTGTTGACCATTGTCAACGATTATCAATCGACGATTCACATCGAACCGAGCGCTACGACAAACAGTGGAAAAAGTCACATTGATCTCAATTCCTTTCCGTCGGCAGTCGCCTCGGCTCGCAATCTGCAGTCGTTTTGGTTTGGCACTACTGAATTATCGGTTCGCAGTCGACTCAAGGTACGGCGCGAAGGCGACAGAATCGACGGCGATATCACGAACCCATTTGAATTTCCGCTGAAGCAACCAAGATTGTTCTTTCGAAACTCTGTTTATGTAGTCGAACGGGATCTTGCGCCTGGCGATACAATGGACTTATTTACGGACGCCAGCGAACAAACCGTCAAGCGTTACTTCACACGGCGGACGCAAGGCGAAGGCAATACGTCCTCGGCCGTTGCTTGGGACCCAGCCGATACCGACCTCAGACGAATCGCTGAGATGATGATGTTTCACGAAATGTCTGGCGGTAGTGGCTACACGGGACTCACGAATGCCTACGCCAATGAGATTGAATTTTCCAATCAGCTGAGTTCGAATCAAGCCATACTCGTTGCCAAAGTCGACAAGCGATTTACCGAGTTGACTGCGGCGGGCAATTCTACGTCGAGCGAGTACGATGAAAGCATGACGATGATTCGAATCTTGCTACCCGTTACGATCGTTGATTGATTCAACGCCACCCAATGAAATTAACTTTTTTGCAAGCGAGTTTAAAACGTGATTCGGATTGAAAACTTGACCAAAAAGTATGGCGACATGCACGCCATTAAAGGAATTAATCTCAGTCTCGACGCTGGAGACTTGTTCGGTTTCATCGGACCCAATGGCGCTGGCAAAACAACAACGATGCGAATTGTGGCTACACTGTTGGAGCCTTCGCACGGAGAAGCCTACGTTTGTGGTCACTCGATTTACGACAACCCACGTGAAATCCGCAGGCTCGTTGGATTCATGCCAGACTTTTTTGGCGTGTACGATGACATGAAGGTGATTGAGTACCTCGAGTTTTTTGCTGCCGCCTACCGGATTAATGGTGCCGAGCGGAAGAAACGTTGCGATGAACTACTCGAAGTCGTTGACCTTGAATTCAAACGATACGCCTTAGCCAATACACTATCACGAGGCCAAACGCAACGTCTCGGTCTCGCTCGCGTTTTGATCCATGACCCACAAGTTCTGTTGCTGGACGAACCCCTGAGTGGCCTCGACCCGCGAGCTCGGATTGAGATGCGAAACTTGCTGCGACGCCTTGGTCAAACTGGCAAAACGATTATTGTCTCAAGTCACATTTTGCCTGAACTGGCCGACATCTGTAACAAAGTTGGGATCATTGACCGCGGCGAGATGAAGGTCAGCGCCGAAGTCACAGACGTTATTCGACAAGTCCGTGATCGAACAGTCTTGCACATCAACGTGAAACAAGACCTGGAGGCCGCCCGCGTCTACTTGGAAAAACAGGAAATCGTTGAATCAGCAAGGCTGGGAGACGGTCATTTGATCGTCACATTGACCTCGGGTAGTGCGAACTACAGCATGTTGGCAACCGAAATGCTGCAGAACGGCTTCAACGTGACCATGTTGCGTGAGGAAGAAATCAATCTTGAATCCGCATTTATGGCCCTCACAAAAGGCGTCGGTGCAAAAATCTAGTGATACAAAGATATCAGTAGGCCACAGGCGTTCGCAAGAAATTCTCGAAAACGCCTTTTTTTTGCAAACAACACTGCGCCTAAATCGCGTCGCTGCCGCGTTCACCAGTTCGAATGCGAACCACATCGTCTAGCGGAAGTACGAAAATTTTCCCATCGCCAATTTCGCCCTGTTCTCCGCTGCGACCGCCTTTTATGATTGCTGCAATCGTTGGCTCTACAAACGCATCATTCACCGCGATTTGCAACTGAACCTTGCGTCGCAAATTGTTGGTAAACTCGCCGCCACCGTGAACTTCGGATTTGCCTTGTTGGCGTCCAAACCCCTGGCAGTCCATGATTGTCAGACGAAAAACTTCGACATCCGTCAGCGCACGTTTGACGGTTTCCAAGTTATGAGGTTGAATGATGGCGATGATCAATTTCATTGCGATAAGTTCAGCCAAAGTAGGAAGCAGAAACGACAACAAGCTGCCAAAACGCTCCTGGCAACTTGCCTTCGATTCTAACCTTTACTTGAGTCCCAACAACCACGCAGGGCGGACAGTCTGTCAGCCACTGTAAGCGTTGAATCAACATTCGGCTAAAACATAATGATCGCGTCGATTGCTGGCATCAAGTCGCCAGAATTGATCGCTCCCGCACCATAGTCCATTCGGATCTCGGGACGTATGACAATGTTGGCGTGAGGACGATAGTTTAATCCCGAGGTAAAACTCCATGTCGAACGGGTCGAAGTGTAAATTTGGTCGGACTTCCACCATTCCACTCTTGTTCCAATCGAAAGGCAACGATTGACACAGTAGAACATGTAATTCGTGATCCCAAATTCGTCGTTCTTTTGAAGGTTCAAATTATCGCCTTGAAATACGTAAGTCAGATTGTCCGTTAAACGAACTTGCGCGATGGCTGATTGCAAAACACCACTTCCGCGATATCCCGTGTCGCCAACCGACGTTGTCATCGAAAGATTCAATCGATCATTGGGTCGCAATCGAACGCCACCCAAATAATTGAAACCATTATCCGTATTTTCAAAACCAGTATCCCAACCGGCTGTGAGTCCAGTCAAGATACTCATAGTTGGCGATGCGTCGTATGTTCCCAAAACCCCCGTATGCCCAAACGGCTCCGTAAAATTGCGGGTGAAAGTTCGGCTATAGAAAAAGTTCTCGATCGAAGGAACCTGTTCGTATCCGAAGGGCGAGAGAAAACGCCCGGCTCGCACTGACCAATCGCAATTCGCGAACTCGACATAAGCTTGCGGCATTGCAGCACCGTAGGAGCCGAAATTCCATCCGTTGTCATAACCACTCGGTGCTCCCGTCGGACTATTGCCGCGCGACTGAATTTCCAAACCGTCGATGCCATAAACCGTATCCAAGCGGTAACCCATCGACCAATTCGAACTTCGCGCCGCTGGCTTTTCAATGTAGGTCCACAGCTGATGTAAGTTCAACCGATCGTCGCGAGTGTTGAAGTACAAAAGGTCCGATTCATGATAACCCGTTTGCATGAACCCACCGATCGTTACGCCTCGTGGCGAAGTACCAAACAATCGTTGCGTAGGCCCCAAGTTGCACCAACTGCTAGGTTTCTGCTGATTCAGCAAGTCGGGATCCGTTGCGTTACTTTTCACATCCAACGACGGGCGTTGTTCGGTCGGATTCGCTAGATTGATAGAGTCGGGAGCTGTCGGCACCTTGTCCGTATATTGGTTTGGCGAACCCAATTTACCGGCGCCTTTTTCCTCGTCTTGTTGAATTCCAAAAATTCGCGACGAAGCCGTCGAGGCCTTGGTTACAGGTGGTAAGGGCAAGCTGGGCTCGTCTTGTATCGAGACTGTTGTAGCCTGCCAGGGAAACGTTTTTCGCGCCGACTCCTCTTG
>JAHEAM010000412.1 GCA_024642765.1 Planctomycetaceae bacterium | reverse complement strand
GAGCGTGATAGCCGAGCGTGGAAACTAGTTGTGGGCCAACCCATTGAATTGCTCGATGAAATTGATGCTTCGATGCAGAAGGAAGGTTTCCTACCGCTCGATGCGACTTGTTACGAAGATAGCGCAATGGAACCCAAAGAACATCTGGCTGGCATTTGGGTGCGCCGAATCGACGACTCGGAAAAGGCAAGCGTTATTTTCTCTACAGAAATTAATGATGACGACTGGAAGGAGTTGAGACAGGAAAAAATTGTTCATTCGAGTCATATCGTTGTTAATTCCAACGGCAACCATCGACAGTGCGCCATTTTGAGACCAGGGTATGTTGGCGAGTGGTTTCATTGGTACGGTCGCAATCAATCGCAATTTGCCGAATTGAAAAAACAGTATCGCCACCTAACGCATTGGGATGTTCACGTTAAAGCAGTACCTCGCCCAGAATATAATCCGCTTGAACAACGCATAATGAAACAATTGTCGGTTGCTGAATCAAGGCTGAGAAGCGACCCAGGTAATGTTGAGGCATTAAGGGAGCGAGCTAACGCTCATCATTTCCTAAAAAACGATGCAACGGCCATTCGCGATTTTATGGAAGTCTTTAATGAAGGAGGAATCGATGGCGTGAGTTTATGGCATTTGGTAATTTCAGAAGCCCGGCTTGGACACATTGATGAGGCTCGATTATTATTCGAAAAATATTATGATGACGCTTGCGCATCTGCCTCGCCTAGCATGCGGGCGCTGTTTGCAGCGGTTGTTGCTGTCGTCGTGGGCGAGCATGACCTAGCCATGATAAAATTGGAGCAACAAATTGCTCTCAATGCAGATGATCCTGTTTTTCTTTATGATGCTGCCTGTGCCTACTCGCTTTCAGCCGAGTTTCTTTGTTTGAGCGAGCCTTTGAAGTCAAAAGAAGATGCAAATCGTTCTATCGAATTGCTCAAGTTAGCTGTTAAGTATGGATGGAACGATCTGCCTTGGCTGTGTGAAGATCCTGATTTTGAATTTATTCGCAGCTCGGAAGGGTATCTGCAAATCGTATCATCCCTCGATTTTGGTTCACGGATCGATTGTCTATGGAACTTTAGCGATAGATTCGAATCAGAGAGCCTCTATGTCCAAGGAATTGAAACTCATCGTGATCGCAGTCGAGATTTGATAGAATCTGGTTTTCGCCCTGTTGCGATCTCGTCAGTGACGCTCACTAAAGATGCCAAAGTTGAAACAGCTTCAGTATGGCATCGGCCTCTTATCACCAACCATAACAGAGAAGAGCTTGCCAAGACCCAGGCGAACTCGGCGATTGCCCTAGCGCGATTAGGACATTTCGAGTATTTGTATTCTCATCTCAAGTACAAATCAGACCCTCGCCTTCGATCTTGGCTAATTCACCTAATTCCAAAATGTAGAGTGGATCCGGACATTTTGAATTCTCAATTGCGATTGGAAACAGACACGGGAATTCGACAGGCGTTAATCCTGGTGCTGGGGGATTTTGAGCTATCTGCCGAAACCAAAACAGACTTTATTAATTTGCTAGTCGAGTATTACGAACACGATACGGACGCGGGCATACACAGTGCCGCCGAATGGGCGTTGCGTCGAATTGAGCAAAGCGAATTGATTCGAAATATTGACGATCGACTGTTGGCCGTTGAAAACCCCAAACGGAATTGGGGTGTTTTTTGTAATGGCCATACCATGACGATCATCCCAGGGCCTGTCGAGTTGAACATCGAACGGGATCCTCAATGGCCAAACCAAGAGGTGGCAGTTGATAGATCTTTCGCAATTTCTCAAAAGGAAACGACAGTTTATCAATTTCAAAAATTCCTGGACGAAACTAATATTTTGACAGATGCAAGTCCATCATTCGGTCATTCCGATAAACGTCCTCGCGACCAAGTTAATTGGTATGACGCGGCCAAATATTGCCGATGGCTAAGTGAAAAGGACGGAATTCCCGAATCACAAATGTGCTTCCCACCGATAGCTGAAATCAAGGAAGGAATGGTTTTGCCACAGGACTACCTGCGTCGGACGGGGTATCGGCTGCCGACATTGGCTGAATCAGAATTAGCAGCCCGAGCTCGATGCGAATCGCGTTATTTTTTTGGAGCATCCTATGAGCTGTTTTCCGACTATGGCTGGGGTTGGTATTCAGCGTCTGCGTATCTTGGTGAAAGGGGTTTTCAAAAACGTGCTAGAGAAAATGGGGGTTTCCAAGGAACGAGGATTCAGTTCAGCGATGTAGCGTCCTTTAAGCCAAATAGTCTTGGACTATTTGACGTTTATGGTAGCGCATTTGAATGGTGTATGGATGAGCATCATCCTAATGACAGGCAAAATGGATTTGATTCGAAATCCTATCCGTTTCAGGCGCATGATAATGCTCCAGAGATCGTTACGAATGGGCGCCGTCGATGCGGGCACGATTTTACAACATGGGCGTTGCCGCCAAACACGTGCTTATACCAAACTGGCTTCAGAATTGCCCGAACAGTCATTGAAAGTCCAAACTAGATTCGGGCTAGAGCACTTTTGATATGTTTGTTCCTAAAAAACTCCTAGATTAGTAAGCCTTATTGAATATTTTTTTCAAGGAGGATTTTATGCCTGGCAATTGTTTATTGGATTTGGGCAACTGGCGGCCCACAACTACACGTCCAACATGTTGAGGATGAGCTAATCAGTGTATTCGGCGGTGTCGTGCGGTTTCTTTGTGCCGCGCGAGTAGTGAGTACCGAGGCTGGAGCGTCTGTTTTTCGGCCTAAAAAATTCGTGCATGCGTTCGGTGTGGAAGGGAGTAATCAGGCGCGACTACTGCATTTTGCATCGCCTGGCGGATTCGATTAGTTTGTCGAGGAAGTGGGCATTCTTGCGCCAAAAACCTTTCTCCTCGCCGTCCGCCGCCGAGTCCATCGATCGGAGCAAACTTGTGTTTTGCAGACACTTGTTGCCAGCGATATTGATCACCGACTTTCGAAAACCAAGTTCTCTGGCATTCTCGAAAAGAGCTCAATTCTGGAATTGAATAACACGATGGCAGTCGATGTAGAAATTCAAGGAACCACGATTGAGATGTATCGCATCAAGTCGGCAGAGTCCAACGATGGTCAGGTAATTCTGAAGTTGCAGAACAAACAAACTGCCTGCCTTGCACCGGATCAATGCGGACTTGAAATTGTCTCGCCGGATACCCAATCTTGTTGTGGAGGCAATTCAAATTGCTGCTAACTCAATCGAATTTGAATTAGGCCTGCGAAGTAAGCTTCCATAGGTGACTTAAACAAATTCACAGCGGAGTTAGGCGGCACCTGTCAATTCATCAAATCCAATTGGTGACTCAACAAAGGAAACTGAAGAATGAAACGTGTCTTGGGTTTGTGTACGGGGAACTCAGGTCGCAGTCAAATGGCGGAAGGCCATTTCCGCGAACTGGGTCGGGGAGATTGGGAAGCTCATTCGGCCAGCCGTTGTCTTCGGTAATTCGCGTGAGGTCACTTGCCACTAGGAACGACAATCGTTTACTGGGTGTTGCTTGCAGGGTAACGCTGTGGTCCGGGCAATCGCGCAGAAATCGCTCGGCCCGTAGTTGGGCTCGATATGAACCGGTATTTTCGTACTCCAGTTGGTCCACCTTCGACACGTCGTCGCTGAAGAACAAGGAATGGCAGGCTATAATGGATGACCTGAAAAGCATGCTAACGAAAAACGACGGGGATGTCCGTACTGGAATTAGGTGAGCGATCGAAGGAGATTCGAGCGATCAAAGTCGGCTGAAAGAGGATTAACCAAACGAACACCAAAGGAATACATTTATGAAAACCAACACAATACTCGCCGTCGCGTTCCTATGTGTGGTGGGGTTCATCGACCTTGCCTCTGCGCAAACGGCGAACGAGAAACCAAATATCCTTTACTTCCACGTTGACAATACCTCGGTCGGTGATTGGGGCTGTTATGGCGGCGCCTATCCGCTGGGTGCGAAGACACCAAACTTGGATCGCTTTGCGGCTGAAGGTCTGA
>JAHEAM010000411.1 GCA_024642765.1 Planctomycetaceae bacterium | reverse complement strand
CGATTTGCCGATCATCAAAATTGTGACCAACCGTGGTGACATTACTGTCGAACTTTACGAAAACGAAGCTCCAAATACCGTCGCCAACTTTGTTAGCCTTGCCAAAAGCGGTTTTTATAACGGCCTAAAGTTCCATCGCGTCATCGATGGATTCATGGCCCAAGCCGGCTGCCCCAAAGGCGATGGGACGGGTGGACCGGGCTACTCGATCGCAGACGAATGCATTTCACCTGAGGCGCGCCGACATTTCACTGGTGTTTTGAGCATGGCGAATGGCGGCCCTGACACGAACGGCTCGCAGTTTTTTTTAACCTTTAGTCGAGAGCCAAACATTCAAGCTCTCGATGGCCGACACACCGTCTTCGGACGCGTCATCGCCGGTCAAGAAGTTCTAATGATGCTGACACGAACAAGCCAAACGATTGGCGATCAAGAACTACCGATTAAAGGTGCCGCACCAGACGAGATCAAGTCAATGGAAGTGATTCGCGACCGCGGACACGAATACAATCCAATAAAAATTGGCGAGGTTCCGCGCGAAGAGCCTAAGTCCGACGATCCTCCTCCTGTGAAGCCTGATAATGATCCGGAAATGGCTGACCCAAAGGCCGAGCCAACTGCCACGAACACAGAGACTCCCTCCGACGGTTCGGCAGAAAAAAAAGATAGCTCGAATCCAAACGTTGAACCCGAATCCAAATCAACCGAACCCTCACTCGATGGTGCCGGTGATACTAAAGAGCCCGCGAAAGAAGAAACAGGTGACGGAACAACGACGGAAGAAACGGGCGATGGTGACAGCAAAAACTAATAAATTGCTCAATGTCCAAATCTGCGAAACCCTATTCAACCAAAGCCTCTCGGGCCGCTTATGTTCAGCAACGCTTGGGCGAACTCTATCCCAATCCGCCCATTCCGCTCGATCATTCTGATTCTTTCACACTGTTGGTCGCTGTTTTGCTCAGCGCGCAATGCACGGACGTCCGTGTTAACCAAACAACACCCGCTTTGTTTCGGTTGGCAAACACGCCAGCGAAAATGGCCAGTGTGCCCGTGGACGAAATTTATCAGATCATTAAACCCTGTGGCTTGGCACCTCAAAAATCCAAAGCCATTTCGACACTCTCGCAAATGCTACTGGACGATCATGGCGGCCAAGTCCCCAAGACTTTTGAAGAACTTGAACAACTTCCCGGCGTCGGTCACAAGACGGCCAGTGTGGTGATGGCCCAGGCCTTTGGCATTCCCGCATTCCCCGTCGATACGCATATCCATCGATTGGCTCAGCGCTGGGGTTTAAGCAACGGCAAAAGCGTCACACAAACCGAACGCGACTTGAAAAAACTCTTCCCCGAATCGAGCTGGAATAAACTGCATTTGCAATTCATTTTTTATGGACGCGAACATTGCACGGCCCGCGGTTGCGATGGCACACGATGTGAAATCTGCAAAACACTTTACCCGAACCGCAAATCGCCTAAAAAAACCCGGAAGGCCTGAAACGATCTTCCACTCAATTGGCTTGCCCACGTCGACGAGCCGCTTGGGACGCTGCAAAGGCAAAATGGCAAACTTGCATTTTTATACAATGACTAGCGAGAAGACAACATGAAATCTAACAAACGCACGCTCATTGTGCCTTTGCTGGTGGACGGCGATTCGGTTATTCACCGCTTGGCGCGTCAGTCAGCAATACTTCGCGCAGCCAAGCGTTTGAAAAACGCGATTGCGAATCAAACCGTCGCACCGTCTCGCGAAATGTTTTGAGTTGCGGATAAAGTCGTTCGTTGGCGTCTCGATCCAGTGGATTGTATTTGCCCCAATGACAGCGGGCATTGAATTGGGACTGCATCGAAGAAGCCAGGAAATCCCCAAACCCGAAAAACCCTGCTCTGCGACTGGGCAACTCGTAACAAATAAGGCTGATCGAATACCAGTCCTCGTTATTACCATCTCCAATCGGACTCGACATTGAGATCAGGGTGTCATCTGCCAGGATTCGCCGCACGCAAATTGGATAACGGTGGCAGTAACTGCCGCTGTAGCGGCCAGGAATCGGAGTGTTCACTTCGCCACTTAGCTTGCTACCACCGAAAAAGGCGATCACGTACTTGACATAATCTAGAGCCCCTTCCAAATGGGGGCGAGTGACAAAAAACTCGATTTCGATATGTCGAAACAACTCATGTTGCATCGTCAGGGTACGATGCGAATCGTCCGTGACGCGCCAATTACGAACGATCACGAGCGGCAAAAGGAAACGGTAAAATCCGCAGACCAGTGCACGGAATCGGAGGAACCTAGTCAGCATTATTATGATTAGATGCAGACACCAATCGATTCCTAAGTGCCAGTACATGCGAAAAATACCAGCCGTATGGCTACGCAGTTGGTTGGTCTCCAAACGATGTTGACCAAACCAATGCCAACTCCAAGGCATCAGAAAAAACTGTTGCAGGGGATATTGTTTTTCCGCCGCCAAAATACTCGCCAGCGACTCATGACGCTGCGAATGCTCTTGAACGCGATAGACAGCACGGGTCTTCATTTCCAATTCTACGATTACACCCAACAACCCCAGCGAACAGCGTGCGGCTTGCAAGTCCGAGCTTGCGTCAATTTCGCTAATGGTTGGCTCACCGGTGTTTGGATCGTAATGTGCCACCCGCACGCAAAGGATATAATGCGACAGACTATTCTTGCCTGATCCATGAGTTCCGGTGGCCGTCGCACCAGCAACCGTCTGCTCGTCAATCAAACCGACCGAAGGGAGCGTTAAACCGTGGGACTTTAACTGCTGCAACAAATACTTGATCTGACATCCGGCGCCGACACGAACTGATTCCTGTACCTTGTTGAGCCGCACATGATCGAGATGTTTGACACTGATCAACAAGCCGTCGGTTCGAATCGCGTCGCTCCACGCGTGACGACTAGCCACGACTCGAATTGGCTGCCCCCGATAGTGTTTCAGTAGCTGCAGTATGTCTTCTTCGTTTTTTGGTTCGGCATATGCGGCCGGTGTGAACGCAACATTCTTGCCAAAATTGTAAACCATTTTGTGGGTCATGCGCTTTTGCTCCCAGGATTGATACAGGCCGCGTCAATATAATAGACGTCCGATGCACAAACAAAAGCAATTAGCGTTACCCAATCGCTGAACATTGGAATATGGGCCGCCGCGTCCCCTTTTCCTCCTCGATCAAGTAGAAGTTCCGCTTGTTTTTTGTGCGGTGGTGATTCGATTCAGTTCGAGCATCCCGACAAAAGTGCCAACCGCTGCCAAGGCAGCGCAGGCAAGTGGTATCTTTTCTGGAGGCAAACCGAGTCTGGAAAGTACGATGTAAATCAATCCGGCAACCGAGATAAACACAAAAGACAACGCGTTGGCGGTCCCAAAAAATCGACCTCTTTCGTCGCTCGGAGACAAAAACTGAAGGAGCGACTGCAAGGGAACAATATAGAAGCCTGCAGAAAACCCAACAAAGAAAACTAGAATTGCAAGAAGGGTGTAGGTCATCGGTGCCAGTCCCATCGTCGCAAAACAAAGCGTCATTCCGATTGCACCTGCCAAAGAGAAGTAAGGACGAATGGTTTTGCCTGACAAAAATCCCACCGTTACGCTGCCAACCATAATCGATATCGCGAGCAGGCCGACAAGGTTCGTGATTGCTGTGTCACTCACGCTCAGAATTGACTTGTATTCCGGCAACAGCATCAGTGCTAGTGAGCCAATCAGATAGAACCCCGACCAGGAAAACATCACGACCAACAACGGCCGGTTGGCATCCTTAAACGTTTGAATATGTGGCCCAAGAAAGTCGCCTGAAAATTTCAAGTCTGGGTCGACCGGTTTTGTCCTTGGCATCCTGCATGCAGCGATTAAGCCCAGCAGGCTAACCCCAACCATAACTAATCCAATCGGCAATCGCTGGGGCTCCCGCGTGGGATCGGGAATTAACGCGAACGCGGCGTCGCTCCTGATCGCATCGTTTGGCACGGCGATTTGCGTCGTTGCAGCTAGTTGGCTTGCTGCA
>JAHEAM010000410.1 GCA_024642765.1 Planctomycetaceae bacterium | reverse complement strand
AACAGAACGCGAATGGCTTGCTTTCTCAAATTTGGTGTCCATTTTTTTGTGGCTTCCAAAACGACCTTGGAAAGTTGTTCGTGGCGACAACCCGCAAGGACTTGAACCATTGTGGCCGCTGCTTGCGGGTCCCATTGAAGGTCGATCGCGTCCAAGATTGTTTCTACCGTTTCGATTTCTTCCGGTTGAAGCGCGACCAATCGTTTTGCGGCTTCTATTCTGGATTCCGCTGACTTATCCGGATCAGCAATCGTCTCGCGGAAACTCAAAGACACTTTTTCGGCATAAGAAGCCAATGCTTGCGACCCCATTCGATTTGAAATTGTGATCAATTGACTCAACTCTGTCGCAGGAATGCGTGGTGCTAAGTCAGTGATTTGTTTTTCGGTCGCTGGGCTCATCGTTGCACTTCGATCTGGAAGACCAGCCAGGATTCCGCTCAATAGGGCTGACGTTTTTTGCCCATTTGATTTAGCAATTGTTCCTAACAATCCATCAATATTGTCGCCCCCTCGCGCCCAATGCTCGGCAATTCGTTCGACCAGTTGGACAGAACGCTCAACGGCTTTCTGTTCGCTGGGCAAGAAGGCTTCCAAGAAACGACCGGCATGTTTTGCGGCCGCAACCGTGATTGCATCTGCCAGCCAACGATCCGACATAACCAAGTCATTCTCGGCCAGACTTGCCAATGCAATTCCAACCGCGCTCGAATCAGGAAAATCCACCAACGCCAAAATCGCAGCCAACTGTACCTGAGGTTCGGGATCATTTAACAAACCTTTCTCGAGAACCCATTGCGATGAAGCGGATGTTGGCGGCAAAACCTGAATTGCATTACGGCGAACACCTGCGGAAGGATGACTGAGCGCGTTCACAATTGCCTCGTCAACGGAAGGATATTTCTGGTTGCCGATCGTGCCCAATCCATGCAAAGTCCAAAGGGCATGAATCGCACCGGGATTGAGTCCGATCGAGTCGACCGATGAATCACGAACCAATCGAACAAGAGCTTCAACCACATCGGTTTTCGCGCGTTGAACTAACAAACGTTGCCCATGGGTGCGCCACAACATGTTCGAGTGCTGCAGCGATTCAACAAGTCCCTCTGGATCGTCGATCGATAGTTTTGGATTCGGCGAAATCCGTTCCGTCACCTCTGACGTTTTTCCGGTGTATTCAATGCGGACGATGCGACCATGTTTCTTGTCTCGCAGTTCCGATTCGTAAGCGTTGCCCTTGCCGGTTTTGAATCCGTTGGGAGTTGGGTTGTGTTGTACGATGTAATTATACCAATCGATCGTCCAAACGTTTCCGTCGGGTCCCACTTCCGACATGATTGGAGCCGACCACTCATCATCACTCGCCAGAATATTGCCAGGACTTCGGGAACGAAAACCTGCGCCGTCCGCAATCAACTCGAACACACCGACCAAGTGTCCGGTGGGCCCATTCACAAACGCAGTTCGATTCCACCACTGCTCCGGATAGGCCCGTGCCGTGTAAAGTGCATGACCAGCTCCAGCCGTGTAGCGACCGAAGTAATCGACCTGCCTAATTTTTTCGGTGATTGGAAAGAACACATCCGATTCCGCGATCGTACCAAGTTGCTCAGGGCCCCAACCGCGAACGCTTTCATAATAGCGATTCGCAATCGGCATGAAGACGCTGGGGTTGCCATTCGCGGTAGAGCCGAAAATCAAACCTTCCTCAGAAATCCCCAGCCCCCAAGTGTTATTGTTGGTCGAGCGAATGAACTCCAAATGTGTCACTTGAGGTGGGTCGTTCGCATCTAACTTGAATCGAAAGAACCCCATATGAAACGGCCCGGTTTTGCCCCCTGAGAATCGAGGTACGGAATCGTTGTAGCCCTGCATGGCCCAAATCCAGTTGTCCAATCCGTATCGGAAGTTACTAACGCCACCATGCGTGTCACCCATCTGCCAGCCTTCGATAATAACCTTGCGAATATCCGCAACGTCGTCGCCGTCAGTGTCCTTCAAATAGATCGTTCGTACGCCGTCCTGTACAATCGCACCGCCGCGATAACAAACGATCGCCGTCGGAATCGAAAGTTTATCTGCGAAAATCGTGAACTTGTCGGCCACGTTATCGCCATCGGTGTCCTCGCAAATCGTAACACGATCGTTGCCCTCGCCCGCTGGTCGCATGGCATTTGGATAGTCGATTGTTTGACAAACCCACAATCGACCGCGTTCGTCCCAAGTCATTGAGATCGGCTTTGCACCTAATTCAGTTTCGGCCGCGAATAGTTTCACGGCAAATCCCTCGGGGCGTACATAATGTTTCAAAGACTCATTCGCATCTAATGGAAGCTGCATTGTTGAAAGCGGTTCGCCTTGTGCGCCCCAGCCTTCTTTTGGCAAGTAGTTCGGGATTTTCTTTCCGACTTCTGCATATTCAAAGGGCTTGAGTCCTTCGGGAACAATAGTCGCTGGCGGCAACTCGAATGGCGGCCGTTCTTGATAATCTCCGGCCAACTCAGGATCACCACCGCAAGCCCAGCGGATACCGCGTTCCACCAAATTATGAAAGCCTCGCTTGCGCCAAGTACGCTCGTCGTGGCCCCAAGCAGTGTAAAACACTCGTCCCTTGCCATGCGTTTTGATCCAAGTCCATGGCTCACGTTGGTTGCCGTTGGCTTGCAGATCGCCGTATCGATATTCCAAGACGTTACGATTTGCCTCACTGTGCAAATGATGGACGTACGTTTCGTCCCAACTCGTGAATCCATCGTATCCGTTGGCAATCGGGTGCTCATGCGATTCGGGGGTAACCCTAAAAACACCCGTTCCATGTTCGTGAAATTGTGCACCGATTAGGGCGACAACATCAGGCGAATTCCGAAAACAATAACTTGCACAGTGCAGTGGCACAAAGGCATGCCCCGCAGCAACATAATCAATAAGTGCGGATGCTTGGTCGGCAGAAATCTGATCGATGTTTGCGTATAAAACGAGCCCATCAAATGCGCTGAGGGCTTCGGCGTTCAGTTTGGCGACGTCTTCGGTGTAAGTCAGCGCAATGCCGCGTTTGGCCAAAACCGGTTGAATGATGTCAAAACGAGTTTGCGGTTGATGCCCTCGTTGATCGCCCAAGAACAAAAGTTTTAGCTGCGGTTCCTGCGCCAATCCGCTGGCTTGACTCGTCATGACGATCAAGGCGACGAGGCTGAGCCACAAAGATCGAGTGATTTTGGGTACGCATATCGACATAGAACTATTCCTTGTTTTCAAATGGAAAAACAACATATATAGGTTTTTACCAAAAGTCGTATTTCGCTCTGCTAAATCAGGTTCTTCGGGAACGTTATTTCGCGGAGCAAAATACGACTTTGTTTTCAGGTGCCATCATTCACCTAAAGTAAACTCAGGCAATCGTACGAGCTCGCCACCTCTTGTCGCCGAATCGTGAGCGCAGATTCCGGTGCAAGTCCAGTTGGCACTTGTCACGGCATTTGGCCAAGGATCACGATTGCCAACCAGTGCAGAAATAAATTCATGTATTAAATGCGGATGTGACCCGCCATGCCCCCCGCCTTGGATAAAGGACAAGTGATTCGAATCGTGAATTTCTGCGGGCTGAGTGAATCGCTGAATTTCTTTTGGAAGCAAGTGCGCGTAGTCTGGAACAGTAACGCTCTCAGGAATTTCGTGTTCCGGCTTCTTGGCCGTATGAATCACATGCGGTTCGTTTTCGACAAGTGTCCATTCAAAACTTTTCTTGGTGCCGTACACGTCGAAGCTTTCTCGATACTGCCGAGCTACGTCGTAGAGGAATCGCCAAATATGAGCAACGACGTCGGAGTCTTTTAGTCTTATGTGGCAGGATTCAACTGCAAAGTGTGATCCCGATTCCTTCGCAATTTCATCGCGAACGGTACCAGAGCCAAAACAGCTCACCGACTCGGCGCGCGAATTCATCAATCCTAAAACCGGACTAACGACGTGCGTTGCATAATGCATTGGAATCATCGCCTTCCAATAGGCTGGCCAACCGTCCATGTCTTGGGGGTGCGAAGCGGCG
>JAHEAM010000409.1 GCA_024642765.1 Planctomycetaceae bacterium | reverse complement strand
CTCGACGAAGCTCAAACCGGTAAATGTGGATTGTCCGGTGGCATTTGCGAGTTTGACGGAACGGACATCCACGAATAACAGCACCTCTTCTGCCTCGGCGTAAACGGTTCTCAGCGGGCAAAGGCATCACGCCCAATCCGGATGGGGAAACCGTCAGCGGTAAAAAGTATCCCGTCGATTTCAAGTCAATGATTTCTCGGCCGGACGATGGATCATCGGGTCCGTCCGTCGCTACGATTCCAGTCGAAGCAATTCACCAGATTCTGGATCCCGACAAGGCACAAAGCGGTGTCATCGTTCTAAAACATGTACGGCTTTGCATGAATTCATTGGCGTTCATTGGGTCAGCTTGCAAAATCAATATTGCCGGGAATGGAATTCAGTGGGCCTAGTGGTTAACAATTCTGGCAAGGGAAGCCGTTTATTTGAAAAGGATTCTGAGTGATTTATTTTGTTACAATTCATCGTTGCCACATTCAACCGGACACACGACTTATGTTTCGAGATCAATTCAGACTTCATTTTTCTTGCCACATTTTGGTGGGAGCTCTCGTTTGGGCTTGGTTAGTGTCACACGGGCAAATTTGGGCGATTCAAGTTGTAAAGGAATCGGAAAGCCCGATTCAGCGGACAACGGAAACAGACCTTTTTCGCCGCGAGAATCTGGTTGCATGGTGCATCGTTCCGTTCGACGCGAAACGACGTAATCCTCGCGAACGAGCGGAAATGTTGGTGCGCATGGGCATCCGCAAATTGGCCTACGATTATCGTGCAGAGCATGTAGCAAGTTTCGAGGAAGAAATCTGCGAACTTCAAAGCCATGGTATCGAGCTGACTGCGTGGTGGTTTCCCACGACACTCAACGATGAAGCCCGCTTGATCTTGAACCTACTTAAAAAGCACAACATTAAAACGCAACTGTGGGTTATGGGTGAAGGGGAACCAGCGGATTCCTCACCCGAAGCGCTCGGGAAACACCTTGCGGACGAAGTTGCCCGCATTCGTGAGATCGCCGAGGCGGCAGCAAAAATTGGCTGCTCCGTGGGCCTGTACAACCACGGCGGTTGGTTCGGGGAACCCTTAAATCAATTGGCGATTATCGATCACTTGCAACTGGAAAATGTGGGAATTGTTTACAACATGCATCATGGGCATTCCCACTTAGCAAGTTTTCGCGAACTGCTAGGGAAGATGAAACTTCATTTGCTATGCCTTAACCTCAATGGTATGGACAAGCAGGGTGATGCCACGAACCGAAAAATTTTGCCAATTGGTGCAGGGCATTTGGATGAGGCCTGTTTGCGAATTGTGTGCGACTCGGGTTATGTTGGGCCGATCGGAATCTTGAATCACACAGAGCTCGACGCCGAAATTCGATTACAAGAGAACTTAGACGGCTTGGCTTGGCTGGTGTCAAAAATATCCGGGCTGGAGTCACCATTACCAAACTTTGTAACGTGGCCGGAGGGACCAGCGGACCAAGCCGCTTCGCTCGTGGAATTGTCCGCAGCAGAGCGAGCTACAATAGATACTCTGTTGAAACTCGCTCGCGATAGTGGCGACGCATCCCGTGGCCTGACAGTCTTTGCAGGATTAAAAACCTCCTGTTTTTCTTGCCATAAGTTCGGCAACTTTGGTGGCGATCTCGGTCCGGAGTTGACGACGATTGCCAAGACCAGAACACCAGAAGAAATCGCAGCCGCAATTTTATGGCCTAACAAATCGGTCGAAAATAAGTATCGTATTTCCGTTGTGCAATTGCTGGATGGCAGGACGATGCGCGGTTACAAAATTCGAGATGAAGGTCCCTCGATAACTATTCGTGACCCGTCGACCGCCGCGGAGTTGGAGATTGCTCACTCGGAAATCGACGCCATGCGTTTGGGGTTATCACTGATGCCCGAAGAGTTGCTCTTGGCACTTTCGTCCCGCCAGCAAGGAGACCTTTTGCGGTTTTTGTTAGATGCCCACGAACAACGAACGCTTTCGGTTGCTGAGGCGGACGAAGTACTCGAATTCGCAACGACACATCGACCACAAAACTTTTCGTTCGTGCGCGACCCTTTACGAATCGAGGATTGGCCTAGTTGGCAGAGTTTCGTCAATCGCGATCGCGTCTACGACTTTTATACAAAACAAGCGGAACATTTCCGCCAGCACCCACACAGCTCGGTCCTAGCTCCTGCACCTGAACTTGATGGAGGTAAATATGGCCATTGGGGAAATCAAGATGAATCGAGTTGGCAAGGCAACGAATGGAATGAAGCCATCCTTGGGAATGTGCAATGCGGCGTATTCCACGGCGACGGTGTCACCGTGGCAAGAGGAATCTGCGTGAGGATTGGCGAACATTCGGTGTGTTTTAACTCGGACCGTCTCCAATATGAGTTGGTATGGAAAGGCGATTTAAAATTCTCTGATGTCCGAAAGGGCTTTCTGGACGGCATGCAACAGGACGGACCAACGACCGACCGGCCAGAGTCTCGAGAAATTAAAGAGCCGTTTCGCTTTTTGGGATTCTACCGACAAGCTAGTGACGTAGTCTTTGCCTATCGCATTGGCGATGAAGAATACCTCGACACGCCTGTGATTGTAAATGGAAAGCTGCAGTCAAATGTCATTCGGCGAGCAGAGCATCCACAAGAAGAATCGTTAATTCATGGCGGACGAGGCCAGTGGCCACAATCGTTCATCACGAAAATCAAATTGGGAAACCAGGTACCATTTGCGATCGATACGATTGAATTGCCGGAGCAAAATCCATGGAATATGCCATTGTTTGGTGCGGGCTTAGGATTTGCGAAAGACGGGAAAGCCTATTATTCGACAATGACGGGCGATGTTTGGACGGTAACAAATTTTTCTGCCACAGTAGGAATGCCAAACCCAACGGAGGCAACGTGGAAAAAGTTTGCGGACGGTTTGCACCAACCATTGGGCTTGCTCGTCGACGACGATGGCATCTTTGTGATGTGTCGTGATCAGCTCATGCGTTTGCATGATTACAACCATGACGGCGAGGCCGATTTCTATGAATGCTTCGCTAATTGTTTTCAAACTTCTTCTTCGGGTCACGATTACATTTGCGGTCTAGAGAGAGACACCGAAGGAAATTTTTATGTGGCTTCAGGCAATCAAGGCGTTTTGAAGATCTCCGCAGACGGGTTGACAGCCGCAGTCCTTGCAACAGGGTTACGCAATCCAGATGGTATAGGTCTCTATCCAGATGGAGTGGTTACGGCTCCTTGTTCGGAAGGAGACTGGACGCCGGCGTCGATGATTTGTGCTGCGAAGCCGCAAGGGGAAAACAAAGCTGTTCCGTATTTCTTTGGCCACCATGGCCCGAAAAACAACTTCCCTCCTGATTTACCGATGGTTTACCTGCCTCGACTCCTTGACAATAGTGCCGGGGGCCAGGTTTTTGTGCCCCCAGGGCACTGGGGGCCACTCGAAAACAAAATGATTCACCTGTCCTATGGCATGTCGTCGTTTTTCATGGTTCTGCGCGAAGAGGTCGCCGGACAAATCCAGGGTGCCGTTGTGCCTCTTCCCGGAGAATTTTTGGCCGGCGCGCATCGCGGTCGATTTCATCCAGTAGATCGGCACCTTTACGTTTGCGGCATGGGCGGCTGGGGGAACTACTCGTCGGAACATGGCTGTTTTCAACGAGTCCGATGGAACGTAACATCAGACCGTGATTTTCAAATTCCGATTGAGCACCAAGTTCACGAAAATGGTGTTGCCATTCGCTTTGCCCGACCGCTCGACCTCGTACAGGCCAGCCGCATCGACAACCATTTTGCTCAGTGCTGGAACTACCGTTATAGTGGGGCCTATGGGTCGCCCGAGTATTCGACGCGTCACTTTGGCAATGCAGGGCACGATGTTTTAGAGATCAAATCGGCCCAGGTGCTAGACGACGGAATGACTCTATTTCTGGAATTGCCGGAGCTGCAACCAGTGAATCAATTGCATTTGCGATTGAATTTGGGAGACGCACAGGGCCAAGACCTATTCATCACTGTGCATAAACTCGGCCAACCA
>JAHEAM010000408.1 GCA_024642765.1 Planctomycetaceae bacterium | reverse complement strand
AACGTCAGACGCTCCTCGATGATTTGGCCGATTGACTGGGCCATTTGCACCTCCGGTTTTTTGAGTGATGTAATCTTTCCAGAATTCGTCCTTCAGGAATCTTTCGGGATCTCGAACGAACTCTCCAGCCTCGTTCGCGTAGTTCCCGGTTGCCTTGAGCAGGTTTTCCCGTTCGGACTTTTTGACCTTCCGCCAGAGCGAGTAGGTTTTCGTTTTGCCGCGTTTGCGTCCGTTCCGGTTGGCCGGATAGACTTTCCAGAATTCTTCGAAAGCGTCCGGGTAGCTGTTTCCAGCCGTCCCATCGCCGTTGTCGGAATCAGGCTCACCAACGCACGCGGCTGGCATGCCGCATATGTTCGTCTGGTCGGTGGTCGGTGGTCGTAGGTCGGTGGTCGGAGGTCGAGGCGCGAATGGCTCGCGAATGGTTCCGGAATGATTCGCGAATGATTCGCGAACGCCGTTTTTTCCTGAGTTTTCCGTGTTTTTTTCATCGATTGGTGGTAGCGCCATCTTGGGTTGCGGCTTGTCAACACGTTGGTGCTTGTCCCAGTTGATGATCTCAAGAATTGGCATTCCGCCAGAACTTAATCCTCGCTTGATACGAATCATTCGCGAAAGATTCGCGAGCGATTCGCGAACGGAATCGCTAGAGCACGGAAATACAAACGCGTCTATTACCTTCACATTGTCGTGAACGCGGCCATAGTCATCAGCCATTGATATCAGGCCAATAAACGTGAGGCGATCGATGGGTGAAAGCTGTGAAAGCTTTTCATCACTCCAAAATTCAGGTTTTATAGTGCGAATCCGTGCCATAGTTTTAAGGTTCTCCTAACGCTCGTCCAAAGCTCAGAATCGGCACCAATCGTTCAATTTTCTTTCGAGCCACAAGGTATTTTTTTCACGCCACCCAGAGACACACCTCGAATTCGAGCATCTTGCGTGAATTTGCCCGTTGCAGGCAGCCCGACTAAATTGCAATTGGCGATATTCACAGGCCGGGCAATTGTTCTCGCCGTTCTTCGTTGGCATTCCTTTTTTCCATGGTCCGCCAAGACGTTCGACGATGGCATTTCTTGCGATCGCAATTTTTTTGAGACTCAATTCTCGGTCGGCTTTTTGTTTGGCCAACTCTTCCTTCGTGAATTTTAATGTTCTGAGAGACTTCTTGAGAAATCCGGTTTCTTACCAAACTGCCTTCATAATACTCACCTTCGAAGTTCACAAACATTCGCGGTTCTTCCGTCGCCTGCTTGTGAATTCAGCAATTCGCGTTTCGATGCCCAGGTACCACGCGGATTTTTTTTTGCTCACAGACCTATTTTTCTCTGTGAACGATATTTCGACGAGCTTGTGAATCTCAAACATGGGAAGTCGGCATTGCCAAAATGATTTTCCTGGAAAAAATAATGAGTTTTGCCATTTCCGAATTGAAGGACCAAACGTGTCATTGCCAAGAATACACTCAGCTTCTTTACCTATTCTCAAATTGATTTTATTGGGGAAATCATGCGAATCGAAGCGATATGCAAACACTCGGGAATAACCCGTTTCTTTGAGACGAATCAGTCGGACGTCTACCAGCGAATTCTAAGTTTTTTTTATACAGAGTATCTTGCGGTCATTGACGACACGTTTTACTTCATTTTTGAACGACCCGACGTCGAAGGATGTCATGGCTATTTTTTTGAAATCCTCAGTGCGGAGGATGCGGCAGTTTGGCTGTTGCGCTCAGGTTCAATAGTATCCCGCAAAATCAAATCGCTATTGCGTGATGAATTCCAAATGTTGACATTGGGTTGTATCGATGTCGAGACAACGGAAGTCGAGGATCTCGAAAGTGAAGCACCTGGCCATGAACACCAAAATGAAATAGCCGGCCTATCCCTGGAGGAGCTGGCCAAAATTAACCCTAACGCCAAAGTAAGCTGGGTACTCCAATCACGAATACTCGTTGATGAATACAAAAACAACAGTCCCAAGCAAGAATGGGTCAAATGCGCTAAGAATTGGTTTCAGCGGGATTGGGAACGTGCGTATGCAGAGACCGGCTTACGATGGTGGCAAGAATTTCCCGACGAAATACAGAAAGAATTGCATGTGATCCGTCGCGAGCTATTGGAAATTTGGAAAACTCGGACTTCACAAAGATCCGGCACAAACGCCAAGAACCTCTAATTTTTCTGTGAGCGGAAATTTTTTTATAGCGTTGTTTGCGCTCGAATTTGCTTCACAGCCTGTCACAGTGAGTTTTAATTGCCTAAATAATTATTTGTGAACGAGAGAGCATGGTAAAGTCCCATGCAGAATTGGTTAGTTTGACCAATCGCATAACGACGGAGACTTACAATGAATGAATCTACTTTCACGAAACCGTGCCTAACGCGAATAGAAGCAGCAGATTATTTGTCGATTTCTGTTCGACTGCTCGATCGACTTGCAACCGAAGGAAGGTTGCCGAAAGTTAAGATCGCTAATAAGACAGTCTTTAGACGCATTGATCTGGAAAGATACTTGGAGGCAAACCTCAGTGTCCGTACCGAAATTGATCGCGCCCGTTAGCCTTGAGAAAATTCTGTCAATTGACTTTCGGCTATTGCGGTTTAAATTCAAACAAATCAAACGCAACGCGAGCTGGTTACACCTCATTTGGCGCAAACTTTTTTTTGCGATTATTGAGAACGAGCATGCTTCGTAGTGGACGAACAATCGAAATGCAAAAAAAGTAACTCGGCGCGTCAACGATTTGGCTGAATACAAAAAACAAGGCGCGAACGCACCGTTTTTTACCGATGGTTTATCGAGCTTTGAGCTGCCCCAACCAACTTCCCGATTAATTCACTAGTGAGGAGTGAAGCGACACATGTCAAGTTTACAAAAATACGCCGGCCGCGGAAAAGACTCGGGGAAAACGTTTTACCGCATTCAGCCATACCTACCATGCGGAAAACGGATCACGATCAGACTGGGAACTGGCGGCAAGAATGCCGCAACTTCGAGTCGTGCGATTCATGACCTAATAGACTCAAAAAAAGCTGGCATTGATGCTGGTGCGACTACAAGAAGTTGGTTATCAGAAACTGCCGATCGTCCTATCTGCGAAACGCTTTTCCAATGTGGTTTGATCGACACATTACCCGATCGTTTCTCCAGTGATCAAGAAGACGTTTTCACGATTAGCCAATTGGCGGATGAATACATTCGAACGCGAGGCACAGGACACGAAGCTTCAACAGTCGTCATTTACAACAAAGCAAAGTCAAATCTGATCGAGTGTTTCGGCAATTTAGACATTCTGACACTTGTCGTCAGCGATGGGCGAGAGTTTTGGCGGTGGCTGCAAGTAGAAAAGAACCTAAGTCCGAATACTGCAAAACAGAGATTGCGCTACGCAAGGTCGTTTTTTGAGCTGGCAATTGAAGATCAGCGACTTGCACGAAATCCGTTCAAAGCAAGAGGCTTGTCTGTAAGTCAGTCCGCCGCAGAAAAGGAATATATACCTCAACAAGTTGTAGATCGAGTTATCGATCATTGCCCAACTGACGAATGGAAGTTGTTATTTGCGTTGGTGAGATCAGTGCCGACTCGAGTGCCATCAGAGATACAGGAATTGACCTGGAACGATATCGATTGGGAAAACAATACGATATTGATTCACTCGCCGAAAACTCGCCACATTGGCAAGTCAGCACGTTTAGTCCCGATCTTCGACTCGTTGGAGCCATGGCTATCCAAAGCGTTTGGTAATGCTGCCGATCGAGAAACCTATGTTTTTCCTGTTTTGCGTTCGCACTCGAATCTAGGCAAGATTGCAGGCGATATTCTTACCAAAGCCAAGTTGCGAGTCTGGCCTAAGTTCTTCAATGCCCTGAGAGCCAGCACAGAAACCGATCTAATGGATTCGCATGGGTTGCGTCGCGCTTGTCAGTGGGCTGGAAACAGTCCTGCAACGGCGATGAAAAACTACTCGATGGTTCGCAAAACGGACTTCACCGACGTTGGAAATCTAGCTGGATTAATCGGCACCAAATCCGACGCCAAATCCGA
>JAHEAM010000407.1 GCA_024642765.1 Planctomycetaceae bacterium | reverse complement strand
AGCTATAGGAACGATCAAAGCCGGTTGCGATCGCGGGTTTGTCCAAATGCCACTTGCCACTGTGGTAGCTGCGATAACCGGCATTTGCAAGACGTTCAGGTAAAAGCGTTGCCCACGCGGGCCTATCGTGACGCTTGATTGGCGGATTACCTGGCAACACATCAAATCCAACTTGATGCGGGTAATAGCCAGTCAGAAGCGATGCACGCGTTGGCCAGCATCTGCCCGTATTGTAAAACTGATTGAATCGCACGCCTTCTGCGGCGAGGCGATCTAGGTTTGGTGTTTCGATTTCACCTCCGTAACAACCCAAATCCGAAAAGCCCAAGTCATCGGCCAAGATGACTAAGACGTTTGGCGGTTGATTCGTTACCAATTGCGAGAATCCTTGGCTAACAAAAAAGAAGAAAGCAAAAATGCCCAAACTCGAAATCGCAAGACGTTGTTGATGTCGAAACACAAACATAATAAATAGAGACACGAGAGATTACTCCGATTCTACAGGCAACAATGGGCTGTGACTCAAGCGAAATCGGCGGCAACCATACTCGCCGAAATCGACATGCGCCGTTTTCTTAAGACCTGAACCGCTTAGCTCCGAAATCACGCCCGTTCCATACAAAGGATGCCCGACTCGCATTCCCAATTTAAAAACTTCGGGGTGAATCTTGCGAATGGCAGTTCCGGCCTCTTGTTCCTTCGCCAAATCGGCAGCTGTTACCAAACGTGGGAATTTGGGCACATCCTCATAGGATGGTTGTTCCCTGCTGTCATCGTTTTGCTGAGACCCTTTTGGCAATGGGCTCTGGGTCTGTAGGATTTTGGTCTGTGGGATTTTATTTGCAGGATTCTTTGGCTTTGCAAATTCCGACACATGCTCGCGAACCGTATCGTCGTTGATGTCAATCTCTGGAACGCCATCGTGAAGCCATGGGTCGAGGTCCTTGCTCCAAGGTTCCTCTTCGTCCCCACCATAATCGTTGATCGAACGCGGTTCATGCACGTTCATCTCGTCACGAGGTAACTCCATCAGGAAGCGACTCGCGATACATGGCCAATAGCCGTTTTTTCGATAACGGCTTTCGCATCGTGACAACTGCAGCCTGTCTTGGGCGCGTGTGATGCCGACGAATAACAACCGACGCTCCTCTTCGAGTTCATCATCATTACTGCTACTGCGTTCGTGTGGCAGAATCCCGTCCTCAAGGCCGATGATGTAGACGCAAGGAAACTCCAAGCCCTTCGAAGAATGAATCGTCAACAGCGTCACAAATTCCGACGCCGATTCCCAGGCATCTGTATCGTTGACCAAGGCGGCTTGTTCGAGAAAGGCTTCCAGGCCGCCATCTTCAGGGTGTTGGCGATCAAACTCGGCGGCAGCAACGACCAGTTCATCGATATTATTGGCGCGTTCATGAGCTTCTTCGGTTCCAGCCTCGATCAGCCAATCGCGATATCCTGTTTGGTCGATAATTTTTTGTATGATTTCGGCAACCGGTAAATCTCGCGATTCACAAATCCGATCGTACATTGCGACGAACTTAGAAATTTTCGTTGCTGTACTTTTGGCGAGTGAGTCAATCAAGCCAGCACGCCGCGCTGCTTCCGTAATCTGTACACGATTGTCAATGGAATAACGGCGGATTTTCTCAACGGTCTTCGCACCAATACCTCGCGTAGGAACATTGATCACTCGTTCAAACGCTATTGCGTCCGCAGGATTGTTGATCAAGTGCGTGAACGCAAGGAGGTCCTTGATCTCACGGCGTTGATAGAACTCGAGCCCCTGGACGACTTGGTACGGAACGCCATGGATTCGCAATGCATGTTCCAGGGCACGTGACAACGCATTTGTGCGGTATAAAATCGCGAAGTCATTGGGGCGACGATTTTCCTTGCGAATCGCATGTCGAATTGATTCGGCAATCTCGTTGGCTTCGATTTCGGGATTTCGATAGCCGACCAAACTTACTGGTTCGCCACGCGCGTTGTCGGTCCGCAGGGCCTTGGGCTTTCTACGAAAATTGTTTGCGATCAACATGTCAGCCACGCTCAAAATTGACTTCGTGCTGCGATAGTTTTGTTCAAGACGAACAATGCGTACATTTTGGAAATCGCGTTCAAATTCCAGGATATTGCTAAGTGTCGCGCCTCGCCATCCATAGATCGATTGGTCCGGATCGCCAGTGACTGCTAAATTCGGGTAGTCGCGATTGAGCAAGCGAACGAGGCGGTACTGGGCTAGATTTGTATCTTGATATTCATCCACCATCATGTGCGAAAAGCGACTGTCCAAACTGGCTCGCAAATCATCGTTTTCGATCAGAAGTTGACCGGTCAGCATTAAAAGGTCATCGAAGTCCACGCCGTTTGCTAATTGCAATAGTTTTTGATATTGGGGATAAACAGAGCTTACAATGCGGTGCAAGTAGTTTCCTGGTTTCGGTTCAAACGTATCGGGCATAATGCCGCGGTTTTTTAGATTGCTGACTTCTTGAGAGATGTTCGCGATCGAGTAGTGGCGAAGATCAAGTTCCGTCTCGCCAATTGCTTGTTTGAAAAGTTTCTTTGAATCCGACGTATCGTAAATTGTAAAATTTTCAGACAAGCCGATTTGTGGGGCATAAACCCTCAGCAGTCGCGAGCAAAAGCGGTGAAAGGTACTGGCGGTCGCTCGGTGTCCCGGCACCATTTCGCTCAGCCGGTTCTTCATTTCGTCGGCGGCCTTGTTCGTAAACGTCAACGCGACGATGTTGCGCGAATCGATGCCACTGTGGATCATGTGTGCAATGCGATGAGTGATGACTCGCGTCTTGCCGGAGCCTGGTCCTGCGAGGATGAGCATCGGGCCATCGACCTGCAACACAGCAGCTTGTTGCTCTGGGTTCAGCGATTTCAAGAATTCGTGCGAATCCGGTTCGTCGAACATTTGGTTGCTAGCAGCGTGAGGTGAAAGAATTGATAGGTGCACTCTTCGAAGGCTCAACCGTTTATGTTATATTCTTGCGACTATCGAACAAGGACTACGGTCCTAAGAATTCCGGAATCTTTTTTTCTTGTTGGAAGGAACCCACAATGGCCCGAACACGAATTCCCTTGAGCGCAACCGAAGAAGCAAATCGTGCGTTGTTGGAAAAATTGGATTTGAGCACTGCAGAAATTGGTTTGACTGTTCGCACAACCAATTGCCTTGAGGAGCGAGGCATCTTCACTGTTCGAGACCTTCTTAAGACCCGACGAGACGACCTCTTGAGCATTTCGAATTTCGGCGAAAAGACTTTGGAAGAAGTTTACTCGTGTCTAGAAAACGTGGGTTTTATGCGTCCCAATCTGGAAAACAAGCCTCGCTAGTGCTTCATTCAAATTAACCTCCAGGTAGGTCGGCGTTGCTTACCCGACCTTTCAACTGGACATTAATACGCAGACGTTCTTCGCACTACAAATTGTCAGTGGCTGCGGGGATGTGCATTTTGCCTACCGTCTGAAATAGAGCTATTTCGGCTTGGTTTCTATGCGCATCACGCTATCTACAGCTAATTGAGCTACTTGCTGATTGGGTGATCGCCAGGCAATTTCGTTGAGCCACTTCAAGGCCAATGCTTTGGGCATTCTTTCCATCGCCCAAAAGAGTCTTGAGTATCGTCGACGGTCACTCGCGTTCAGTCCGGTCGAGACTTCAGATGTATTGAGGATCGCGTTGATGCGATAGTTCACTTCTGGAGACAGTTCGTTTTGAGTCTGCAGCATGGCAAGATCGATTGAAAAACGACGCCGCTGGCTGAGCAATATTGTCGATGCCGATTCGCGTTCCTCGAATGATGGCGAGTCCAATTGTATGACAAGTGATTCGAACGAACTCTCTTCGATTTGGGACTTTGGCGAAAGTGGAATCTCTCTTAAAAGCGAGTCAACTTCGTTGTCGCTCTGCCGACTAATTGAGATTGCCGCGGAGTATCCAATTGATGGATCTGTCGACTCAAGTGCCTTCATCAACGCAATATCCGAAAGGTCGTTACTCCCTACGGCATGCGTTAACATGTCTTCGAA
>JAHEAM010000406.1 GCA_024642765.1 Planctomycetaceae bacterium | reverse complement strand
CGATGAATCCTTGATTCTGTTCTGGTTCGCGATTCCCTTTATCTCGGCGGTATTGTCAGCAGCTATTACTTATGGACTCGAACGTGAAGCGGGAAGTTGGGATTGGCACACGACGTTACCCATTTCTTGGCGATACCTTCTGTTTTTTCATTTTGTGGCCGCAACAGGTTTGGTTTTGGTGGAGCTCGTCGTTGCGCAGCCATTTCTCTATGCCGTTACGAATGAACGGCTATCGAATGAAGTTTACGGCTATTTTGGCCTTTATTTTCCTTTTTGGGATTGGGCCAGTTTCTTATTGGCGCTACTTTGTTGGATGCAAACTTATTGCTTGATGAGCATCGCCATCTTGCTGGTTGGCGATTTGTTGAAAGGATTAACTGTTGGGGCGAGTTTGGCGCTTTTGGTGCAGTGGCTTATGCCATCTGTCTTCGCCAACGGTTTGACAGCCGTTAATTTCATTCGTGGCGAAACCGCATTGGTTCCAGAGGCGATCCTGGTTTCACTGGTCCTACAATTGTTTCTAGTTGCAACCATGGTCGGTGTTTTCGCATGGCGTTGGTCAAATGACCTTAAGCTGGAAACCGTGAATTGGTGGCGATTGGTGGTGCCGTCACCCCGAGAAGCATTACCTACCGAATGGTCTGACAAACTTTCAATCAAAAACACAAACTCCTTTTGGGCTTTATTGTGGTGCACGTTCGAGCAGTACAAATTTGTTCGACTGGGTTTGTTGGTGCTTCCAATTATTGGGTCGATAGTTGTATTGAATGAAATAGATTCGGCACGGCCACATTTCTTTTACGTCATGATTTCAGGATATGCGACGGTTTTGTTGGGCGTGTCAGTTTTTTCAAGTGACCAAACTCGCAGTCGCTTTCGCTTCTTGAGTCACCGAGGAGTTAGCCCAGGGTTGTTTTGGTTAACACACCAGATATGGCCGGGAATAATCGTTTTGTTTTTCTGTTTGGTTTACAGTGCAAAGCGTATCCAAACGCCACCTTCCCTAGATGTAATCTTAACCAATGGCCCCGTTTTGATAGTGGCAATGTACTCTTTGGCGCAACTGACGAGCATCGCCTTTCGACACTTTATCCTCGCGATCATTTGGTGGTGCTTAACAATGATTGGTCTGGCCATTGCGTATGGCCGCGGGTGTGAGTTGTTTCCGCAGTTTTGGATTTTCGGCTCTCATGAATCGGTATTGCCGATTGTTCAATCATTAATTGTGTTGTTCATCAGCTGCCAAGTTCTTAGCTATTGGTACTGTCGGCGTCTGTTTTTACTGGAGCAGCCGAGGCTAGGTTGGCGCATGATTGGTGTAAGTATCGCAGGAGTTGTCGTGGCCTTTGCACTTGGCGCCAGTTTGACGTATTTGCAGATACCTAAGACAAAGTGGATAGGACTTCAGGCCAACGATATTCCGGTAATCGTCGACCGACTTGGGTTAAGTACCAATACACCCGCTGTGACAGTGAAAATTGATGATCTCTTAATGGACAATAAACTTTGGGCAAACCTGCGCGAGTGTGTCGCAAACGACGCTGATGAGGCAAATGCTGAGCTGCGCGGGGAGGTCTCCAAACAACTTGATCAATATTTTGACCGAGTAGCAAAACGCTTTGACGAAAATCCCCGTTCGATCCCCTTCAACCCGTCGACAACTAACGATCTGTCGAACTTAAATTCTCAACTATCATTTGCCCTGCTATTTCTAAGTCTTGAGAAGAATTTTGATCGAATGACGCAATGCCTGAAACTACTAGGAAAAATGCGTTCTACGGATTTAAGCAAAGCCGGGTTGCAATTGGCACTATTAAACACGTCAACTCAAATTTTCACAAAAGATTTCGTTGATGCGGTTGGCGGTTCCAATGCGGTTCGCGACCTCGTGCGACCACTGTATTTGAACGCGGTTGAAGCCGAACAATTGACTGTCGATCTAATGACATTGGTCCGTTTTGGAACTGACGATCAACTTGACTGTGCGGATCGCGTCCTAGCTCCGAGCCATTTGAAAAACTATTATCAACGCAGAAACTCGAACTACTGGAATCCAGATTCAGTGAGAACGACTGTGCTCTCACTCTCTCTTCAGAACAAAGTAAGCGGCGTTTCGATGAGTCAGTATGCGTGGGAGTTAGAACAAGCAAAATTGGCCGAACGAGAAATGCCAAAATGGTTTTTAGGAAATTTGAATCGCCCAATGTCCCAAAATTTTGAGGAGGATCTCGCCAATCAATATCCAATCATCATGCACACGGTTTGGAGTATTAGTTATTCAGCATCTGAATGGGAATATGGAATCAATCACGAATTGCGCAACGTAGAAAGTACTGATCAATCTTCAGCAGCGACGAACAGCCAACTTGAAGTTGAGCAATAGTAATCGCACCTGGACGGGCTTTTTGGTTCGGTGGTTTTGTTTTTAGATGATCAATGTGAGTCGGGGTGGGTCGGATCGAACTGTAAATAGCGTTTCAAGATGGCAACGCCGATGTAAAACGGAATCGTGTCGAGAAGTGCAATCACCATCTTGAAAACATAGCCCGCCAAGATAAACGCGACGAGTTGCAGCCAAACGGGCACCTTGTCATTCAGTGGCAACGTATGCGTTGCAAAATGCGTGATCAAAATCACCGCAACGGTATCGACGAGTTGGCTGATGAGCGTCGAGCCATTGTTGCGCAGCCAAAGATGTTTCCCGCGAGTCAACTTCTTCCAAAAATGAAACAGGTAGACGTCACAGAATTGAGCCGCCATATACGCCGCCATCGAGGCCCCCACAGCACCGAACGCCAAGGCTCGGATCTGATAGAACGCGGGGACTTGGCCATCCGCGTTGAGCCGCTTCCCATCAACAATCGTTTCAAAACCCGGCAGCTCACCGCCCAGCCACAAAATGAACACGATCCATATATTCAACAACAAGCCAACCAGCACGACCCAATTGGCCCGCGCCCGCCCATAAAATTCACTGATAAAATCGGTGCACAAAAACGTGATCGGATACGGCAACACACCGATCGCAACCGCTAGGGCAATCTCCCAATTGCCCCCATCGGCCAAGGGAACGTTGATGGCACCCAAGCGAATGAAACGACTGACGCCCAAAATATTGAGCATCGTCATCGACCCTAAAAACATCCCAGCCAGCAAAAGGTACACTCGCTCGCGGCGCGCTTGCAAGGCTGATGCTTCTATCGGATGCAGACCTGTTTTCGAAGAATCACCCATGCCCATTCACTTTCGATCGATTCCTGAACAATGGTAAAAAGATGGAAACTAGATGTTGGTCATTTCACCATCGACTGGAACATGCATGCCAGGATAAATCGCTTCCACACTACTCAAATCGAGGAGCGCGTCGCTTTCATCGAGCGGCGAAAGGTGAACTAAAAAAGTACGTTTGGCCTGGGCGCGTGCTGCAACATGCGCCACGGGAGTTAGGCAGCTATGACCCGTCAGTCGAGCTTGATCTTCGCAACCGTCTGGAAAGTAGCATTCATGAATAAGTGCATCGACATTCGAAATACTTTTGATGTAATTGGCGTTTGGTTCAGCTGTTGTGTCGGTGACATAGGCTAGAGAGTGTTGTGGCCAGTCAAAACGAAAACCTAAACAACCGCCCGGATGCTGGAGTGGAAAAGTCGTTAGGGTCCCTCCGCCGGGCACAGAAACGGGACGACCATCGAGAGGCCGAAACTTAAATGGAGGTGCAACAGGAAACAGATTTTTGTTGAACAGATGCTCGGTGATGGCGGCTTGTTTTGTGGGGTCGCAATAAACCCAAACTCTTTCGAGTTGGGTTTGGTGCATCACATCCAACAAAAACGTGAGGCCGACCACGTGGTCCAAATGTGTGTGCGATAGGAAAATGTGCAACTCGGGGGTTTGCAGTAATTCGCGTGCACGAAAAATCCCCGTTCCCGCATCCAGCACGATTCCGTGTTCGGGAATCATAAAGCACGCGGTGTCACGGCGGCGATTCGGATGATATCCGGTCGTACCTAAAAAATGAATTTCCATACACAAGAATTAGAGTTCAGGAACG
>JAHEAM010000027.1 GCA_024642765.1 Planctomycetaceae bacterium | reverse complement strand
TGAAAACGGATTCCAATTCTTTCAAGTCAACAGTCAGGTTTTTCGATTCCTGCCCATGACCATATAAGACCGCTGGAACTTTTCCGGTAGCTCGCATCCGACGCATTCGCAATTTGCCAACTTCGTTTCGTTCCAAAACGTTTAAAACATCCGCCACGTTAATGACCCTTCAATGAATCCAGTTACCGATTAACCAATTATTTGAGACATGACTTCTGCGCGACTTCCTCAGGCATTAATCATCTGTTTCAGCTTTTTCAAACTGCGAATTGTCCCAAATCGAACTACTTTTTCAAGCCCAAACCGCGTTATTGACTAGATTTTTGCCTAATTACGATTGGGATCAAAACAGAACCGGGAAACAGGTCCGCGCATCCGGCGTCCAACAGCAAAAAAATCTAATGCGAAAGGAAAAAACCGAAATGAGACGGTTCTTTGTTAACAATAAAGAAATCGCTACAATTGTGCCCTTTCCAGGTCCCGATCCGAAGCAATGTACCAAAAGCCCATCATGATTATCGTTTTAAAGGCAATGCTTGCCAGCTCTAGTTAGGACCAATAGTTGAAACGCTTTGTTGAATCATTGGAAAACGAAATTTCAAACTCATAAACCTCAAAAAAAGAATCGCTCATGGCCTCAAAAGGCAAACCCCGAACTCAGAAATTTGAATATGTCGAACCCATTGGGTATCGGATCTTGGTTCGCAAGGACGAGCCAAAAAAGGAGACCAAAGGCGGAATCGCGCTGCCAGACGCAGCCGAAATCCCAACCATTACGGGGCGAATTGTCACGATTTCAGCTGCGGTCTTTAACGACGAAGATTTCCCATTGCGTCAATACGACAAAGTCTTGTTCCATCCCAAGAACGCGATTCCCGTCGATTTCGAATCCGACAATCAACTGTTCGTTGTTCCAGCGGAAGACATAGTTGCCGTCTTCCGCCAAAATCCACCCGAACACACCGAACGGGAATCCGACTAATTCCAACTTCCGTTCTAGCCAGGGCAAACATCCGTAATCGGGCGCCAGGTTATTTCGCGTTCAATTTCTTAACTTTGATGTTGCGGAAGTAGACGACATTTCCGTGGTCTTGCAGACAAATATGACCTGATCTATTTGCCCCGAACTTCTCCCAATCTTTGAACTTGCTCTTTTCACGGCGTTCATTCCAATCGTCTCCGTTGATTTCGGTTTTGGCAACGCAAGTTCCATTGAGCCAATGCTCCAAATGATTACCGTTTAACACGATCTTCGCCGAGTTCCATTCGCCAACTGCCTTTAGTACTTTTCCTTCCGGAGCATACATTGCATAAATGGAACCTGCTGAAGTCATTGGGTTTTTACCATCAGCATGAACTTCGTCATCCAGAATCTGATATTCGGGACCACTTAAATAAGGTGCGCCGTCACCAAGCGAAACACGATACATGACGCCGCTATTTGCACCTTGCTCGACTTTCCAATCGAAAATCAATTCAAAATTATCAAACGTTTCTTTCGTGACGATATCGCCGCCACCACTTCCATCGAACTTCAGTACATCACCGTCGATTTTCCAACCGCCGCCAATTTCTTCCTTTTGATAACCACGCCATTGATCAAGACTAGTGCCGTCGAAAAGTACGATCGATGCCTCGTCCTGTCTGTCGAGTTCTGCTTTCGGTGGATTGCTGATTGCATCTGATTTATTCTGAGCTTCTACTATGCCATTCGAGCCAAATATCAAACAAACCAAAACAACGCCCAAGGTCCATTTCATTTTCATCTGCACAACTTTCAAAGATATTGTGAAACGCGATACATGCCGATTATCAATTAGAAAACAAACTTTTCTGGCTCTCCATTCTATGAAACGCTGCGCCCAATGTCGAACGAAAGAGGAGCCGAATTCACCTAGCATTATTGACAGGTGTTTTGAGTGTGGTCATAATCGCACTATGAAATTCAAAATCCACCATCATCACGTTCACCATCATCACTTGGTTTTTCCAAAGTGACCCGACTGGTGTCTTGATGTCAAGAAACTAGAACTGGTTCCCTTTGGGGCCAGTTTTTTTGTGTGGCCCCAACTCGAATCCGTTCGCAATCCAAAAGACTTTTGCGAACCATGTCTCCGAAATACGAGTTGAATTCGATCCGATTAGCGCTGCCCAAGGGCCGCATGTTCGACGAAATAGCGAAGCTCCTGCAAGATGCCAACGTCGGCATTCGCCAAACCGAACGAGATTACCGTCCTCGCATTTCGCTGGACGATTACTCGGTGAAAATCCTGAAGCCACGGAACGTAATCGGCATGTTATTGGCTGGAGCTCGCGATTTGGGATTTGCGGGAAACGATTGGATCGCCGAATCCAATGTTGAATTGGTCGAGCTCCTTGACACAGGATTAAATCCAGTCCGCCTCGTTGCGGCAGCTCCAACGGATTTGCTCACCGACGGCCGATTGCCAGATCGAGAATTAATAATCGCTTCTGAATACCCCGAATTAACGAAACGTTGGGTTGCCTCAAACAACCTCAACGCAAAAATCCTGACAACGTTTGGAGCAACCGAAGTGTTTCCGCCAGAGGACGCCGACTTGATCGTTGACAACACGTCATCGGGCTCAACTTTGCGAGCGAACGGATTGGAAATCGTCGCAGAACTCATGCGTTCGACAACTCGATTGTTTGCCAGTCGCGCAGCGATGGAGGATCAAGGGAAAGCTACGAGAATCAACGAATTCGTTCTGTTGCTTCAGTCCGTTCTCCATGCGCGGCAACGCGTCATGTTGGACTTGAATGTCGCGCATGAAAATCTTGATGCTGTCGTACAACGCTTGCCTTGTCTGAAACAACCAACCATCTCCGGACTGAATGAGAATGGTTGGTATGCCGTGCGTGCCGCTGTCCCACGAAACGATTTGAATCGTTTGATCCCAGACCTCAAGACCCACGGCGCAAGCGGTATAGTCGTGACTCGTCCTGAACAAATTATCCCGTAGGCCTTTGCGACAATCGACAATGAATCCCAACATCCCAAAAGCGACATACGATACCGGTTCATTCGGTACTGCGAACGAATTGCGTCTGGCTCGAAACGAAGGTCCCTGTTGCTTGCAGGACAGCCAATTGACAACACCCCTCAGCGACTCACTCAATCGCTATCCAGACTATTCGCGCCTGCTCACTGCATATTCAGAATTCGTCGGGGTGCCAAGCGAACGTTTGGTCGTTTCTGCCGGCGGGGACGAAGGCATCGATCGTGTAATTCGAACAGCTGTCTCGGGTGCCCGCCGCGATGTCGTGGTTCATGCTCCGTCGTTTGAGATGTTTGACATCTATGCAACTCAGGCTGGCGGAAGCATCAAATCTGTTCCCTGGTTTGACGGCGATTTTCCCTTTGATGCTTTTGCAGCCACAATCGATTCTGACACGGCACTGGTTATCGTCGTGTCACCCAATAATCCCACTGGCCAAGTGATTCCCCTTGAAGTGCTCTTGAAACTTGCAAGTCATTGCGCCGAAAGGGACGTCTTGTTACTGGTCGACTTAGCTTATGTTGAATTTGCTGATAACGACCCGACGCCAGGTTTGTTGCAATGCAAAAATGTAATACTGGTGCGGACACTTTCGAAGGCCTGGGGACTTGCCGGGCTGAGGGTCGGCTTTTTGTTGACACCAGATCGCGAAACAGCTCGGTGCCTGCAGACCTTTGGTGGTCCATTCACTATCAGCAATGTCTCGCAACAATACGCAATCGAAGCGTTGACTTCCGCGACGCAAGCTATGCGACGCAATTCGGCCCAAATAAAAAAAATCCGTGGGCAACTGACACAAAAGCTTGTCGAAAACAATATTCAAGTCCTGGCCAGTCAAGGCAATTTTGTATTGGCGCGTTTTTCGCAAAAGAATATTGCCGAACAGTTTCGCGATTGTGGCGTACAGATCCGAGCTTTCTTGAATCGCCCATTTTTAGAAGATTGGGTACGAATCACTTGCCCGAATTCCCTCGAAGAAAATGCGGGCTTGATATCCTGTATCGATTTATTGTGCCACAACAAAAAATCACAAATTCATCTACAAACCACAAGTCAAATCAATAACCCTTCGGTTGAAAACGGTATTCGTATGATTGACAAGCAAGACTCAAATCAAGCCCGCCGTGCTGCAACAAAGACCCGCAACACCAACGAAACTCAAATCGTGTGTTCGCTCCAGCTCGACGGGACCGGACAAGCTCAGATTAACACTGGACTGGGCTTTTTCGATCATATGCTGACCGCGTTGACGAAACACTCTGGAATCGACTTGACACTAAATTGCATTGGCGATTTGAATGTTGATGATCACCATACTATCGAGGATTGCGCGATTGCGATCGGAGAGGCATTGGCGTTGGCTCTTGGGGAACGTCGTGGTGTAAGGCGATTCGGTTATGCCTACTGTCCTCTCGATGAGGCTTTGGCAAGGGTTGTGCTCGATCTTTCCGGACGACCTTGGCCTGAAATCCACTTGGGACTTATGAGGGAAAAGATCGGCGACACGTCAACAGAGAATTTGACGCATTTTTTTCAGTCGCTGGCCATAAATCTCAAATGCAGTCTGCATGTGGATGTTTTGCGAGGAAGCAACGATCATCATCGAGCTGAGGCCGCGTTTAAGGCTCTGGCACTGGCTCTCAAGGATGCAATCCAAATTATCAGTTCAGAAATCCCGAGCACGAAAGGGACGCTGACATGAGGAACGTGGTCCAGATTATCGACACCGGAGTTGCCAACGTACGTTCGATTCAAGTCGCGCTTCGACGTTTGAGTTTCGAATCAAACATCTCTCGGGATTCAAACTTGATCGCAAACGCCAAGCATGTGATTCTGCCTGGCGTCGGTTCTTTTGGCACCGGAATGGCTGGTCTACACGAAAGCGGGCTTGCAGAAACAATTCAGCAACGTGTCGAATGCGGCAGGCCGTTATTTGCTGTTTGCCTGGGAATGCAACTGCTTTGTCTCGAAAGCGAAGAGAGCCCCGACGTCCTGGGCCTTGGCCTACTTCCAGCCAAGGTACAACGATTTGATACGAGCGTTCAAGTTCCTCAATTGGGCTGGAACGAAGTGGCTGCAGAACCGGAGTCTGATTTTTCAAAAGAATTTCCGCCAGGAGTCGCTTACTTCGCCAACTCGTTTCGAATTGCCGATTGTCCGCCTGATTGGGACTGTGCCTATACCGATTACGGCGGAAGATTTGTTAGTGCAGTTCGGCGTGGCAATTGTCTTGCTTGCCAGTTTCACCCAGAACTTTCTGGGGAATGGGGGCAAGCTTGGATTGGAAAATGGCTGGTGTCGACATGCTAAAAAAGCGAATCATTCCCTGCTTGGATGTGCGTGACGGGCGTGTCGTCAAGGGTGTTCAATTCATGGGGCTGCGCGATGCAGGCGATCCTGTTGAGCTTTCCACGAGATATGCGGATGAGGGCGCGGATGAACTTGTGATGCTCGATGTCTCAGCCACAATCGAAGGTCGCGTCGCCTTGCTTGAGACCATTGAACGAATTCGAAACGCAATTGCGATTCCATTGACTGTTGGAGGTGGAGTCCGAAATATTGAGGACGCCAGGAACTTATTGAATCACGGCGCCGACAAGATCAGCGTCAACTCTGCCGCCGTTGATCGCCCGGAATTGATTGTAGAAATGTCACAAACTTTCGGATCGCAATGTACAGTTGTTGCCCTCGACGTGAAGCGACTTGAGCAGACAAGCGGCTGGCAAATAATGACACGGAGTGGTACTAGGAGCGAATCTCTCGACGCTATTGCCTGGGGACAGCAATGCCAAGGCCTGGGTGCTGGAGAGATTCTATTGACGAGTTTCGATCGAGATGGCACAGGCAACGGCTATGATTGCGAGCTAATACAGGCGTTTACAGCAGCTGTTTCGATTCCCACGATTGCCTCTGGTGGCGCCCGTTCTACCAAAGATTTGGTAGCAGCATTTTCGTGCGGAGCCCATGCAGTCTTAGCCGCAAGCATTTTTCACGATCAAGAGATTTCTATTCAAGAACTCAAACGACAACTGGCTGTCGAAGGAATTGATGTGCGACTATGATTTCCATTTTGATCGATCTAAAGACATTTCCCAATGAGATGCTTACAAAGGACGACGTCTCGAGCAAGCTTAGGCATCGGGCACTATTCGGTCGAGTTACTTTTCGCAATGCGGATTCGACGTCTTCCGAACTATTGACTCAAGTCATGTACGGCCTTGCGGGTTCGTGTGATGTGGATCTTGAGTTTTCCGGTTCGGACCTAAATGCGGCGATCGACTATTTAAATCTTGGTGTTAGAAGATTGATTGTGACGGCAGAGCAATTTTTATTGTTAAGCGAATGTGTGTCTACTGAGCGATTGGCGCTGCGAATGCACTCACTTGCCGATCTTCAGGCTGACCAATGGAATCGGGTAAGCTGTCTTTATGGACCTCAAGCTGTTCTCTCGGAAACCACAAAAACTCCCGAGGCAGAGTGGAACCTGACCGATGTCCCAACGAGCGACGCTACCGTTTTTCGTGAAAGAGTATGGCAAGTATTCGATTCGAGCATTCTGAACAATCCTGCATTACTCGCTCAAACAATTTGGGCGAGACTGCGATCCGACAGGAGCGATGGTCTAGTTCCAACCATTGTAAGCGATCCATTGGGCCGAGCATTGGGATTGTGTTATAGCAACCAATCCAGCTTGGAGCGAGCGATTGCGCTGCGTCGCGGAGTCTATTGGTCGCGTTCGAGAAATTCGCTTTGGGAAAAGGGTGAATCGAGTGGCCAAACACAACGACTTATTCAAATGGAATTTGATTGTGATCATGACACGATACGATTGACAGTGGAGCAAACCGGCGGGTTTTGCCACCAAGGCACATATGGGTGTTTTGGTGATTCGCGATCTGCGGGCTGTATCGAGCGTCACCTAGCGGAACGACTTGTCGGCGCGGATCAAAAATCCATTACGCTGCAATTGGCAAACAATCCCACGCGCCTATTGGAAAAATTACATGAAGAGACAAGGGAACTGCTGGAGACCGGAGAGGCAACGCATGCCGAATGGGAGTTTGCCGACGTCTTGTATTTCAGTTTGATCGCTCTTAAATCCAAACGGGGTAATCTTTCGGCTGCTTTCGCTGAACTTGCAAGACGCAGTTTGAGAATTTCACGACGTGTGGCGAAGGGCGATATCTGTTGAGTTTGACTCCAAACAAATCCTATTTTTTGCACAATGAAGTATGTTTCCAATTATTCAAGCGAACAATTTTCAACTCCCAGCATATTTGCCAGATATTGACGGCGAAACGACTTCGGCCGTAACTCAAATTATCGAGGCTGTTCGAGTGGGTGGTGAGTCCGCACTCCGGCAATTCGGACAGAAGTTCAACGAAATCTCTTCGGAACAACCTTTAATCCTGAGCAGTGACGAGCTTCAGGCTGCTTGTACTCGAATTCCGATTGAGTATCGAGAGTTACTGACGCGGGTAAAGGACCGAATCGAACACTTTGCCCGTGCACAGGTTGCAGCATTGTCACCGATTGAAATCGAGGTGCCGGGAGGAACCGCAGGCCATACGATTGTTCCCATTGAAAGGGTCGGCTGCTATGTCCCGGCCGGATATTTTTCGTTGCCCTCAACGGCGTTAATGACTTGTACGACGGCTCGTGTTGCCGGTTGCCGCTATGTCTTGGTCGCAAGCCCGAAGCCTACGGATTTGATGCTCGCGGCTGCGGCGATCGCTGGTGCAGATGAAATGTTGGTTGTCGGCGGGGCCCATGCGATTGCAGCCATGGCCTATGGAATACCGGAGCTAGCACCTCTAGATCTGATTGTCGGGCCAGGCAACCGTTTCGTGACCGAGGCAAAACGCCAAGTGTTTGGGCGAGTAGGAATTGATATGTTGGCAGGGCCCAGTGAATTGTTGGTAGTCGCCGATAATTCGGCGGACCCTGCCAAGGTTGCCGCAGATTTGTTGGCCCAAGCCGAACATGACCCAGACGCTCGCCCTTTTGTCGCAAGCACAGAACGGACGACTTTGGAGGCCATTCAATTGGAATTAGGTAAACAACTCCAGGATCTACCAACTGCTGAAACTGCGACACGTGCATTGCAAAATGGGGCAGCAATCATTTGCGCTGATCGAGAGGAACTGTTGACGCTCTGCAATCGCATCGCTCCTGAGCATCTTGAATTGACCATCCGCAATGCAGATGAATTTGCAAAAGACGTAAAGCATGCTGGCTGCATTTTCATTGGCGGGAATTCAGCCGAGGTGTTTGGCGATTATGGAATTGGACCCAATCACACTTTGCCAACCAACGGTTCGGCCCGATTCACAGGTGGCCTCAATGTGTTTACATTCGCTCGCGTCAGGACTTGGATCAAAATGTCTGATTATGTTGATGCCGACTTGATTTCTGACACTAAAAAAATGGCAGAAATCGAAGGCCTTGAGGCTCATCGCCGGGCCGCCGCCATACGAGACTATTCACCCCAAGTGAGATCACCAAAAGGCTAATTCGGTCATTCTGGACGAATCATTACCCTTCGACTCGGGCACAGGCCTTTTGCCATTCGCGGAATTTCGAAATCAAATTGGATGCCGGAAGTTCGCCGTGGCGTTCTACCATAGTTGCCTTATAGACACTAAATTCAATTTTCTTGGCGATCGCGTTTGCCGCAAATGTAATATTCGTCAAACTTAGTTCGTCGCCCGGTGTCAGCAGCGCAGGCGAATGGTGTAATGCAACGGCTTCGAGCGTTTCTTGCGGCAGTCCCCACATTTGTAACAAGGCACCGCCAACAGCAGCGTGATCGCAGCCGATAATACTTCGCTCGGCGTCGATAATCGAAATTCTCTCCGTTTGTGAAAGCTCGATTGCTGCTTCCAGTTTTTTCGGAAGTCTGTCCAGCAGGACAACCTTGCCCAGATCATGTAGCAGGGCTGCTGTGAAGGCGGCTTCCAATTCGTCTGGGTTGAATTTTTCGTATCGACCAATGACACGAGCGATCAGCCCGACTTGGAACGAGTGCGTGAATAGGGAATCGGCGGAAAGGCCCTGGATCGGTTGCAACCTATCGTTGATAATTTCCGCGGTAAGCACAAGCGATCGAATCAGACTAAACCCTAGCAACGAAATGGCTTGCTCCAGCGAGTTGATTCGACGTGAAAAGGCAAACAACGCTGAATTGACGACTTGTAGCAATTTCGCCGTGATAATGGGGTCTTTTTCAACAATATCTTTGATGTCCTCGACCTTACCATTTGGGTCATCAATGACCGCACAGATTTCTTGATATAGGCGAGGTAAGGTCGGCATGGAGCTTAGTCCGCCCAGAGCTTGCTTCAGCGCCGGATCCATGATCAAACGAACGGTTGTCGTTGAGTTTTCAATTGTCGAAATCAGATTCGTAGCGTCGCATGGTTTTGCAAGGTAACGGTGCATCGGCTGCACGGCTTTAAAAGCGATTGAATTGTCGGCTTGGCCTGAAAGGACAATACGTATCATTTCTGGTTTATTTGTGCGTGCCTTACTCAGCAACTCGACGCCGTCCATGCGCGGCATCAGCATGTCTGTGACCATGCAATCAAAATCGCCGTTTTTGATGAGTTCGAGCGCCTCAATACCGTCATGGGCCGTTTCGACCTCCCAATCTGGCTCGTTAGATTTAATGGCTCGAGTGATCGCGCGCAGAACCAAGTTTTCATCGTCAACGAGTAATAGTTTCATCGTTTTTCTCAATCACCTGCGACGTGACGCAGGAACTCATATTTAAAAATTTTGCAAAGAGGTGTTACCGTGATGAAAGTCGTGAAGCGAAATATAAAAAGAAACACTGAGAGGGAAATTTACGTTTTTACAATTTTCGAGCCGTTAACTCGATTGCGCTCTGGCATGGCAACAGTATCGCAAACTGATCTCGGAGATTTACAAGGCAACCGTAGCACGAATGTAGCGCCGGTACCGAAATCGTTTTCGACGTGCAGCGAACCGCCGTGTGTATCAACAATTGTCGAATGAACGAACGCGAGCCCTTGACCAGTGCCGACACCCGGTTCCTTCGTCGTAAAAAACGGTTCAAAGATATGCTCGAGTGCCTCTGGACAAATACCCCCACCGTTATCGGTAAGCGACAACTCGATGCCTGAGGAAGTATTTTTTGTTTCAATCTTGATTTTGCCGCGAGTGTCAGTTTCGGCCATGTGTGCAGCGATCGCCTGGGCAGAATTGATGACAAGGTTCAAAACTGCCTGGCTCAACTGAGCGCCAATCCCTTCAATCTGCTTGATCTCAGCTGCCGGTATGAACTCCACATCAGCAATTCGCTTGTATTCGTTCTTGGCAAGCGTGATAGCGGTCAAGACGACTTCGTTGATATTTGTACCCATCCGTCGGTTTGCGCCCGGATGTGCAAACTGTTTCATCGCCTGTACGATTGTGGCAACGGACCTCACGCCCGCCAGACTATCGTCAATGGCTTCCGGAAAACTTCTGATTGTGTTTGCGTATTTCCCGCTGTCGAAATCGGAAAAGATGCTGCGTGCCGGTTCTGGCAATTCGATCTCGTGACTCCGAAGAACATCAACTAGGACTGGCAATTGCTCAAGTGTCGTGAACAACTGTTCAACACACTTTTCTAGGTAGCGAAGGTTATCGCCGATGTATTGCATCGGAGTATTCATCTCGTGAGCAACACCCGCGGACAACCGACCAATAGATTCCAAGCGTCCTGCATGCTCGATGTCTTGACGGCGCGAAATGGGTTCTGAATATTTTGAAGTCATTGTTGTCAGTTTCCGATCAAAGATTATTTTTTATTCGCGTCTTAAGGTATATTCGAGGAACTAAATAGAGTCTTTTACTCAAAGGGACCGAAGCTCCCTGCCATTTCTAGGGACTCTTTCGTTTTGAAATGAGCACTACGTATTGAAAATCGCAAGCAAACGTTTTCCAAGACTGCGGCGTCGCTCCAACATTTCATAAATTTCACCGACGAGAACCTGATCTTCGCATGGTTTCTGCAAAACACTATCGAGCTTGTCACGCTCCTTGACCATGAGTGACTCGCCTAAACAGAGTTCACCAGTCAGCATGATTCGAAACATGCCAGGAAACTCCTCGCGGATTTGCTTCAAAAGTTCCTTCCCGTTTTTGCCCGACATCTTGTAATCACAGATAACGCCGTCGTATCGCTCTTGCATGAGTTCCAACATTGCTTCTCTAGCACAAGTCACAGTTCCAACAACCATGTCGTGCTGCTCGAGCAACCGCCGCAGGCTGCGGAGGAGAATGGTATCGTCATCGACGAGTAAGACCTTGGGTTTAGTGCTCATACGAATTTTCGGAGGTTTGATTTGGCTGTCCATACGTGGTTTCCTTGGAGGTTGCTCATTTCGTTGGTCGAGGCAACACATCCTGTTAACGCCACGGTATGCAAATTCCAGATACCATAGAACGCTGCTAACAGTTTTTAAGATCGAAAGACAGTTTTTTGTGTATTTTTTGCAACTAAAACGGGGCGACGACTGGCGCAATCGGAAACGCCGTTTGGCGAAAAAAAGTCCAAGAAAAAAGGTATGAATTCACGCAAGGTCGCGGGAATTGCCATCGATAACTCTCGATTTGCGTTAAAACATCAAAATGAGTTGCTGGCAAACCAAAGCCAGAGCAGCGGCAGACGTTGCCGGACTAAGTTTTCGGCGGGACGTACATTTTTGACTCGGACTGAAGGCGGGTTAACATTTTTTCAAGTGCGCTGCGGATTGAATTCATGAGGGGATCTCCCGCGTTACTGCCACGCGCTCGTTCGGGGGAAACTTCGATTGCTTCGTCAATCTCAATAATGACTCTTAGCTTCCCGTGTAACTGGCAATGATCCGTAAGGTCCTCTTCAAACTTCTCGACCGTTTCTAAAATGCGATCAACGCTAGGAAACCGAGTCACATATTGGTCAGGATAGCAATCGATCTGTTGCGCCAAATACGTGTCTTGCAATTGCTGCCAGCGTCGTTTGCGTTCATCTGCGGGCAAAGCACTCCGACTCAGTTCTGGAAATATTTTCATTCGGAGGTTCTTGATTCGCACCGCGATGCCTTCGCGTCTCGGGCCGCCAAGCCACTGTGCTTCCAACGGGTCGAGCAAGTGATTGACCATTGTCGTCTGGCGTTGTCGCAACGTTGACTCGGCATTCACGTTCAAGCGATGCTCAAGCTCTTTTAGAGTCAACAATGCGTTACCAACCTTGACCAATCGATCGACGAGCGGCAAGTGATTTTTTTTCTTCCACGTGAGACGATGTTCAATCTCCGAGAGAACCTGACCGGCACTATGCTCGATGTCGCCACCAAATAAGTACTTGATGCCGACCGGATGCACCACTACCTTGCCGCCGTTCTCCTTGGCGCGACGCTTAGCGGCTGTTCTCGCTATAAATGCTGGCCCTTCCATCAACGCCATCAACTGATCGTTCGTGCGACTCGTCGTACCCTCGGGGAAAATCAACAACGGCCTTTTGGCATACTGCAGTATACGCACAGCCTCGTCGATTGCCTGACGATCTAGCCCTTCTCGATTGACACTGAATCCACCGAGCAGCCGTGACATAAAACGATTAAACCAACCTTGGTTAAACAAATGCCAACTCGCCATTACGAAGAACTCGCACGGAGTCTCTCGAGCTACAAATCCCATCGCAACGGCATCGGCAGTACGCGAATGATTTGGACACAACATCACGCCGTGCCCCTCGTTGATGGATTGGCGCAATCGGTTTAGGTTCCGACATTCATGGTCGATAACGCCATGCACTTTCCTTAAATTCCTACGAAAAAAACCTAACCTCGCGAACAGCCGAGCCGGCCAAGTCGCCTGAAATGGCGGAACGAATTCATACGGTTTCTCAATCAGAACTTGCTGCATACTTATTCTTTCAACTTGTCCGGTCCGTCAATTTCTGAATCGACCAAATTGTATTTCGAGGGATTCCAAACCACCAACGCCAAAGACAGCATTATCCCGAAGATCAACCACGCTGCCGGAAATCCCCCCAAATTCGAGAGCATCTTGATTCCTTCCACATCGGCAAAAGAAATCATCATCCAAGCTGTCCAGCCAACCAACATTCCCCACGCAAATTTGACCCACAACAGCCCCTCGGGTTTGTCGAGTGTCACTCCAGCGGAACTGATGCTTGACATGGCTGTTGTGTTCGAATCGGCTGAAGTTACAAAACAAATAAAGGCACTTGCCAAATAAAAAATAACCATCAGGGTACCAAAGGGCAACGAACTCAAAACCGCATACGATACAGATTCATTGCCAGACAATTTAGCCAATTCAGCAAGATTCGCCCCGTTTTGTTCAAGGTTTAAAGTCGTAACGCCCCAAACAGCCATCCAAGCCATGCTAAAAAGTGCCGGTGCCCAAAGATTAATGAGCATGAATTCTCGCACGGTTCGCCCGTAAGCAATCCGCCCCAAAAAACAAGCGGTGATGGGAGTCCAAGCCATCCAAACGGCCCAATAGAAAATCGACCACTGCTTTGTCCAGTCACTTCGTGCGATCAAACTATCATAGATTCCAAGCGAAAAAAAACGCTGAGCAAACTCGACCACAGCCTGACTGCCGACTTGCAATATCAGCAACGTTGGACCAAGGATAAAAACAATCGCTCCCAACACAACCAAGCCCTTCGCATTGATATCGGACAGAATCCTGATTCCTTTCATCAACCCAGTCGCACTCGATGCAATAAACGTGCAAACAATGATCAGTGTAATCGCCGCCCAAATGGTAGGCGTACGTTCGATTCCAAAAAGCGAATTCAAACCACCGGAAATTGTCAATATTCCAGTTCCTAACGAGGCAGCCATCCCAGCAACTAATGAGAAAAGGCAAACGGAATCAACAACCGGACCAATTTTCTGGGCAACTCGCCTCCCCACCAAGGGAACCAAAGTCGAGCCCAGCGTAAACGGCAGACGCATGTTGTAATATGCGAATCCAAACATCAATGAGGCAACACAATAAATCGAGTACGGCACAAAAGTCCAGTGCAAGAAAAGTGCAGAAATCGCAAGAGTCTCCGCCTGCTTTGTCAAGCCAGTGACTTGAGTCGACTCAGGGGGATTTTGAAAGTGCATGAGCGGCTCAGCCGTCGACCAAAACAAAATGCCGACCGCGATCGTTGTACACAACGTGATTGCAAACCAATTCCACATACTCATTAGAGGCTGCGCGTTACGCCCCCCCAATCGCAAACCTCCGAAACGTGAACAACTAATCAAAATGCTCAATACGAACGCACCGAACGCGAGGGTAGTAAAAAGCCAGCCAAAATGCTCAAGCAACCAGTGGTGCGCTGCTGTGAGGGACGTTTGAAATAGCTGACGGTTCAACAAACTCAGTAATGCAGCAAGCACTAACAACAAGAAAGGTGGCCAAAAAACGAAACGTCGGAGTTTCATTTTGTTTTGCGAAAGATAATTGGAGTCCATGGGCAAGCGCTCTACAGGTTTTCGCTGGCGACGATCGCCTTGCGTTGGTTGTCTCGGCCGAATCGATCGTGCAAATCATTCCATTTTGCCGAAACACCCTTCAGAGATTCGGCAGGTGTCAATTCACCTCGCAGAGCCGAGCTAATACCATTCGCGAGTTGTTCGATGTATTCGCTTTGTCCCTGAATTCGAGGAAATACAAAACTCAATCGTTCTCGTTGCCCAGCCGAAAGCGCATCGAAATATTGTGTTCCTGCTTCATCGTCGAGAGACTCACCTGTCCAAGCCGTGATTGTTCCCAACTGATTCGTTAAGTATGGAGCCGTTGTCGCCGAATCAATTCCGATCTTTCGGCTAGTTGCAAATGAAGAAAGCCAAACCGCAAACCGAATGGAAGCCTGAGTCTGCAACGAATTCTTTGCAACACTGACCACTCGGCCATCAAATCCTAAAAAGTCCAATCGCGACTGTTCATCGACACCTCGAGTAATCCATTTGTCTTCGTTTGTATCGAACCAATTAGGGCTGCCCGGCAGACGCGCAACTGCCAAATTGCTTGAGGGTTCCGTCTTGTTCTCAGCAAAATGTCGTGACGGCCACCCAATTCCCATCACGGCTTTCCCTGCAACCAAATCGGAATAGATATCGGCGATGGAGCGTTGAGTTTTATTGGCTGGATTATCGACCATCGTTTGGAGCGTTTGAACAAATGCTGCTGTGTCAATTAAAGGCGCACCGGTTTGAAAATCGAATACACTTGAGACTCGACCAGGGCCCTTACAAGAACTGGCAACTCGCGCTAAAAACGTATAGGCGGCCATTTCATCGGAGGTCGCCTCTAACAATACGTTTTCGATTCCTGGCAAATTGCCCTGTGCAAGAATTCCTTCCAACTGCTGTCGGACGACATTCAGCTGCTCCCACGT
>JAHEAM010000026.1:8492-15464 GCA_024642765.1 Planctomycetaceae bacterium | reverse complement strand
TGGTTGGCACGTCTTGTGTTTGGCTGCTGGCGGCGGGCGACATGGTCCGCTGTACGCCGCGGCTGGCGCGAACGTAACGGTTGTCGATTTCAGTTCGGCCATGCTCGACCTCGATCGCAAAATGGCCCAGCAGACAGGATTGTCGTTTCAGCTTGTGGAAACTTCGATGGACGATTTGTCTATGTTGGCCGTCGCTCAATTCGACTTGGTGATTCATCCGGTTAGCACTTGTTACATTGCGAACATCGGCAATGTTTATCGCGAGGTAGCACGTGTAACGAAGCCGGGAGGATTGTACGTGAGCCAGCACAAACAGCCGACCAGTTTGCAGGTCGAACAAACTCCGCAAGGCTCCTATTGCCTGGAGCGACCCTATTATCGCTCGGAGCCCGTGCCGCCCGCTTATGACCATACGTTGGTGCGCGAACCTGGCACGCAGGAATACATCCATCGCTGGGAGCAACTTTTAGGGCTAATGTGTCGGGCAGGATTTAGTATTGAGGATCTGGTAGAACCCAATCATGCCGATCGCGCCGCCACGCGATTTTCGTTTGGGCATCGAAGCCATTTTGTTGCGCCTTATGTGCGCATCAAAGCTAGACGATCGGGGCAAAACGGGGACTCGCGCCCAAGTTTGATTTTGTAGTACGAAGATTATTTGATTTATTTTGCCGAAAATCCGCAAACAAAGGAAATATTTTCGCCGAAAAAATATCCGCACGACCTTGTTCCAAGGGGGTAGAATAAGGGACGGAATTGACCGAACCGAGATTCACTTTCTCAACTCTTGAAAACGAATGAAACGCGATTTCCAAGACCTTCCAACGAAATACGGTAGTGGCGGCGAGAGCGATGTCGACCTCGTGGGCTTCAGCTTTGACGACGATGTGGAGCCTGTGTCACTGCGGTCGATTAGTCGTTACGAGATCATTGACAAGATCGGGCACGGCGGCGGTGGCATTGTTTATCGAGCAATCGATCTGGATTTGCACCGAGAGGTCGCCATCAAGATTTTGCTAAAGAGTTTTTGTAGTCGCGAAGACATCATTCAACGATTTGTCAACGAGTCGAAAATTGTTTGTCAGCTTCAGCATCCTGGAGTTGCCCCCGTTTTCGATTGCGGTGTCTGCGAGAATGGACGACCGTTTTATACGATGAAACTCGTGGGAGGTTTCGACTTGCGGCAATTTTTGAAGCAACCGCGCGATGGAGATAAACTTTCGATAGCTCTAGAGGCGTTCACCGACGTTTGTCAAACAGTCGCCTACGCCCATTCAATGAATATCGTTCATCTCGACATCAAGCCCGCGAATATCATGATTGGAAGTTTTGGTGAAGTGCACCTGATGGATTGGGGTTCCGCACGTCATTTGGATTCCGACGGAAAATATGAAGCACTTGGGATGATTCAGAAAACAGGTTCCGAACCAAAGGATTTAACGCGAATGGTGGGGGGCACGCTGGAGTATCTGGCTCCAGAACAGGCGAAGGGTGGACGGCTCGACAAGCGCACTGATGTTTTTGCTTTAGGCGCCACATTGTGTCACATTATCACACAGAGTCCGCCGTACTCCGAGAAAGACAGATTCCGCGCGTACCAAAAGGCGGCTGATGGCGATCTTCTACCGGCCTACATGGATTTGGTTCAAAGCCATGCTGATCCGATGTTGGTTCAATTGGCAATTAGCTGTTTGCAAGTTGATCCGTTGAATCGGCCTCGAGATGCGTACGAAGTCGCCAACTCGATGGCAGCCTTTCGCGAAAGCAGTTTGGTGCAATTCCAAAGCGACATGTCGCGGTTCTTCGAACTCTCCCCCGATTTGTTTTGTATTGCCTCGTTGGATGGTTATTTTCGCCGTATCAATTCGAATTTTTCGACAGTGCTTGGGCATAGCAACTCCGATTTAATCGCGAAACCGTTTCTGGAATTTGTGCATCCCGACGACCACCAAGAGACCTTGAACGCAATGCAGTGTTTGAACGAAGGGAAGCCCGTTATTCGCTTCGGCAATCGATACCGTACGGCGTCTGGAAGCTACGTGCGACTCGAATGGACTGCAAAATCGATCCCGGAAGAAGGCATTGTGTTTGCCGTTGCGCGATTTCTAGGAGATGCCTAACGCTCAAAAAGTAGCATCCGAACGTACGCAAATTTTAGCGGAGCGGGCATAAGGCCTCCGTTATTGTGTCGTCACCGATTCTTAGCAAAACATCGGGGAGTCTTGTCCCGATTACGCCAAAATCGGTTCTTGAAGCAGTGGCCATTGGGAGACGAAGCCGGTTTGGGGCCCCCATTAAATAACGGCTTACACAATCTTGCTTTTTTCGAACCAATCGACATCGCGATCGAGGGATTCGGCGCGGTACTCGGCGCGCGCCAAAATGGGTACTTCCGTTCGTGAAGCAATTTGTTCTTCGTTGCTATCGACGCTTACATCGCTCTCGAAGTCCTGCAGATCATTAATGACAATACCGGCGATTGGCAGCCCATCGCGAAAACAGCTGGCAGTGATCAGCGTTTGCAGCGTTTGATTGATCGCGCCCAACATGTTGGGTACGACCACAACCAGGGGGTAACCAAAGTCCAGTGCCAGATCGGCTACGAACTCGTCATCGCTAATCGGCGACATTAAGCCTCCGACGCCTTCCACGATGACGATATCGCATAGTGATTCCCAAGTGGTGATCCCAGTTCGAAGTGCCTCGCGGTCAATCGTACGGCCCTCGGCTCGAGCAGCGAGATGCGGTGCAAGTGCCGCACGGTAGCGCTGCGGGCAAACTTGTTCCACGGTTCCGTTTTGGCCGGTTGCGTCCCAAAGGGCCATGGCGTCCTCGCTATACAGCGTCCGCCCGTCAGAAATGCATCCGCTGGCGACAGGCTTGTAGGCTCCTACCCGATATCCAGCGGCAACCAAACTTTTTACGATGAGCGATCCAACGAAAGTCTTACCGACTTCCGTATCGGTTCCGGTAATGAACAGACCGCGAGCAGGTTTCGAAAACATATTAATCAGGCTGATCCTCGGGCGCGTTATCTAGTTGATGATTTGCAAGAAAAAATCACCCCGGCCAACAATATAGGTGGTTGATTCTTGTAGGGCTGCCGCGAAAAATGTGGATTCAATTTTCCTTAACACCACAACCACTCCTAGTTATATGACATCACAACAAACAAAGCGAGTAGCGGCCATCCAGTTGAGCTGCGTCACAAACGTGGCTGCAAACCTCGAGCGAACAATCGCGGAAATTCGTCAGGCAGCTCGCGCGGGTGCACAAATCGTGTGCCTGCAAGAATTGTTCAATAGCCTGTATTTTTGCCAAACTGAAGAACATCGCTTTTTCGATCTGGCAGAGCCCATTCCAGGTCCAACGACCAAGGCGTTGTGCGCGATTGCCAAAGAAGAAAAGGTCGTCATCGTTGCTGGACTCTTTGAACGTCGGGCGGCGGGACTATACCACAACTCGGCGGTTGTTATTGAAAAGGATGGGACACTTGTCGACATGTATCGCAAGATGCACATTCCGGACGATCCATTCTTCTACGAAAAATTTTATTTCACGCCAGGCGACCGTGGCTTCAAGGCCATTCAAACGTCCCAAGCCAAAATTGGTATCTGTATATGCTGGGACCAGTGGTATCCCGAGGCCGCACGGTTAACGGCGCTACAAGGTGCCGAGATTCTGGTGTACCCAACGGCGATTGGTTGGCTGGCGGAAGACAAACCCGTCTACGGCGAGTCGCAACGGCGAGCTTGGCAAACCATGATGCGCAGCCATGCGATTGCGAACGGAGTATTCGTCGTCGCGCCCAATCGGTGCGGTTTAGAATCCAACATCGAATTTTGGGGCTCGTCGTTTGTTTCTGATCCGTATGGTAATTTTTTGGCGGAAGCCGGAGAGAATCCCGAGACATTGTTGGTTGATTGTGATTTGGAATTGATGAATGTCGCGCGAACGCATTGGCCCTTTTTGCGAGACCGTCGGATCGACGCTTATGGCCCGATCACGCAACGCTACATCGATGGAACATCTTGACGGAAATCCGCCAAAGTTCTCAATGCAAATGCTTTAGACATGAAGGTGAGAGCATCGTGAAAAATGAGGAGAGAAAGCGTGCCAATACAAGCCCGAAGTGCAAGTTAGTGAACCCGTTTTTTTCGGCAAATGTACACTCGCTTGCGTTCCGGACTTTTACTAATTCAAATTCGAAATTCGCAAGCACAGGACTGAATCGAAGAGGATGCTATCCGTGATTAAGGCGTTCGAGTAGAGATTGAAATCAAAAAAATGTTTGGCTTGTAATTGGATCAATGGAATAAATGGAAGCAATGAACGAGAATACTTCTGCAACTTTTTCGATGCCGCCAGAATGGGCAATGCATGCGGCAACTTGGCTGAGCTGGCCAAGAAACAAAGACACTTGGCCCAAGAATTTAAGCGCTGTTCAAGCGGAATTCATTGAACTGGTTCGAGCGATCGCCGCCGCCGAGCCGGTCAAGGTAATGGCGGGCAAGCCCGTTGATTTCGAAACTGCCGAACGGGCTTTCGCGAACGCGCAGAACGTGGAAGTTGTTCCGATTCAAACCAATGATGCTTGGGCACGCGACTACGCACCTACTTTCATTATCGACGCTGCCAGCGGCAAACTGGCGGCAGTCGATTGGTTCTACAATGCGTGGGGAGGCAAGTACCCGCCGTTTGACGACGATCAAAAGGTTGCGAGTCGCGTTGCCGAATTCTTGAATTGCGACGTTCACTCCATTGATCTATGTTTGGAAGGAGGTGCGGTCGAGGTCGATGACGAGGGAACACTTTTTTGCACTCGGACCTGTGCCTTCGATCCGAATCGCAATCCCAATTTGACAGAAAAAGAAATCGAAGGTCGAATCATTACGGCAATCGGCGCAAAACGTATCGTTTGGCTGACGGGCGATGCGCTAATCGGTGATGACACGGACGGGCATATCGATCAACTCGCGCGTTGTGCACCAGGAGGCGTGCTTTTGTACGCTTGGACCGACGATGAAACCGATCCGCAATTCGCAGGCCTGCGGCAAAACCGAGACGACTTGAGGAACGGGCTGGAACAATTGGGCCTGGAAAGACAGCTTATCCCACTGCCGATTCCTGACCCAGTCCTCTTTGCGGGTGTTCAAATCCCAGCCTGCTATTGCAATTTCTACATCACTAATAGCAACGTGATCGTCCCGAAGTTTGGCGTGCGCCAAGACAACGAGGCCGCCCAAATCATCAGCCAACATTTCCCCGACCGTGCCTTGATTCAGCTACCAAGCACAAACCTAACCGTCGGCCTAGGCTCGTTCCATTGCTTAACCCAGCAACAACCCCACGTCGTTGCTCGCAAGTAAAGCCACCTCATTCACACGCTAAAAGCAGCAAATCGCGTGTCAATCGATTTCAAAAAACCGAAAGCTGCCAGTTGTTTTTGATCAGTTTGAACGCCGGTGGACACGGACTCAATTTAACTGCGGCAGACTACGTTTACGTTCTTAACCCCTAGTGGAATCGGCCGGCAGAAGCCCAAGCAATCGACCGATCCGATTGCATTGGCCAGACGAAAAACGTGTTTGCGTATCGCATGATTGCGAATGGAACGTTCGAAAAAAAAATTCTTGAGCTCCAAAAACTAAACGCGAGTTGGCCGACTCGATTGTCTCCGGCAACAGCAGCCTGATTCGCACCCTCACAGCCGACGACTTGCAAATGTTGCTGGGGTAAGGGTCTGAGGACTGCGTTACGTTTGTAATCCGCGGGGTCCATTATTCCTTTTGCTCCGCATTCGAACAATAATGCGTCTTGGCCTCCAACAAGTCCGTTTGGCGATGACCAACTGGAAGCCGCGACGATTCTTTTTTTGTTCCACATTGCAACGCCAAAAAGGAAACGTTTGTTTAGATGAATCCCGAACCCAGCAAGGAGAATGTCCGAGACATGGAACAAGCCATCGCTTCCAACGCATCTGTAACCCCCCTGCATCAACCGGTTGTTCAATTAACAGAACAATTTCGCAAGGTCGAAAATTTGCACATCTATTTGTGGTTGCTCAAGGATCTTTGTTGGTGCATGGACTTCAAGACCATGGGACTGATCATGATCGTTCCGACTGTGATTGGAGCCTTGTGGATTCTGTGGATTCAACGTGAAAGCCGCGTTGAATTGATTCATAACTTTGCGGTGTGCTCTTGGATTTGTGCCAATGGGACATGGATGATTGGCGAATTTTTTTATGCCGACAAAACTCGCCCGACTGCGTTGTTGTTTTTCTTGGCAGGCATCATCGTTCTTTCGATCTATTATGGAAGTGTTATTTTCAGATTTTTATTTCGACGACGAGTGATGGAATTGCCTTCGTAAACTCTAACTTGCGGCCAACCCCAACAATTTATTGAAAGTTTATGTGAATGAAACGACGGTGTGAATTCGTAAAGATGTTGGTGTTAGGTATGTGTTTGTCTTTGGCCGGTTCAGTTTCGGCGTCGAATCCGCAGACAACTGAGACCACCGATCAGACATGGCCCGGCACGGTTTCCGATTGGCGAGGGTTCTCGAAATACAGTTTCGAGCTTGGCGGGCGAGAGGCTTATGTTGTCGTGCCGAAAGTCGCTGCTCCAGGAAATCCTTGGGTGTGGCGAGCACGCTTCCCCGATTTTCACGCCGAAGCAGATTTGATTTTGCTTGAGCGAGGGTTTCATATCGCAAGAATTGATACGGATGGCATGCTCGGTAGTCCTCGAGCAATGGAGCATTGGAATACGTTTTATCAATTTGTCATCGAGCATGGGCTTGCGAAAAAATGTTGCCTGGAGGGTGTCAGTCGAGGCGGACTGTTCGTTTATGGATTTGCATCGCGATGGCCAGAACGGGTCGCGTGCATCTATTGCGACACACCCGTTTGCGACATTCGCAGTTGGCCGGGTGGCAAGGGAACGGGGCGCGGTGACGCCGCGACTT
>JAHEAM010000026.1:0-8447 GCA_024642765.1 Planctomycetaceae bacterium | reverse complement strand
GATCGATCGCTTGGAACAGATCGCATCCGCCAGGATTCCGATCTTGCACATCATTTCGATGAACGACGTGATTGTGCCGCCGCCTGAAAATACCCTGGTACTAACGGAACGTTATCGAAAGTTAGGTGGCCGCATCGATTTGATTGAGGTTGCCGAGGGCACGCCCGAATCCAATGGCCACCATTTCATGCACCCCGATCCGCTGCGTGTCGCCGACTTTATTGAGCTTCATGCCTCCGTCGTTCCTGATGCGGGCGACTATTTTGTGATGCGCGGAACGCTCGACAATTGCCGAATCAAATTTACAAGGAATAAAACGGGCCGGGTTGTCTTCCTGGGTGGTTCGATCACGAACATGTCCGGTTGGCGCGAGGCGACCTGCGAATACCTGCAGCAAAAATTTCCGGAAACGAAATTTGAATTTATTAACGCCGGCATTCCTTCGATGGGTAGCACGCCTGGAGCGTTTCGCATGCTGCGCGATGTTTTTTCGTCCGGCAGTGTTGATCTATTGTTTGAGGAAGCCGCAGTGAACGATCTACACAACATGCCGAACGAAACCGAAAGGCGACGAGGCATGGAAGGCATCGTTCGACACGCGAGAATGCTCGACCCGACGTTAGACATTGTCGTCATGCACTTCGCCGACGTGCCACATATTGCAGACTACGGTGCGCTGAAGACTCCCGCCGTAATCGCCAGTCACGAAGCCGTTGCAAAACACTATTCTGTGCCAACAATTGACCTCGCCCACGAAGCTGCCGCACGGATTCAAGCCGGGCAGTTTGATTGGGCAGCGGATTTCAAGGACTGCCACCCATCGGCGTTTGGTCATCGTCTGTACGCATCCTCCATCCGACGATTACTAAACGCTGCGTGGCAATCGCCACTCAACGAGCAAAGTGTGATTATTGAGCACCCAGAACCAGAACCTCTCGACCGTTTCAGCTATGACGGCGGCAAATTGGTTTCGATCGAAGCGGCTTCGATTCAACAGGGCTTCGCAGTTTTTTCCAACTGCGATCCCCGCGCTGGCAACGTTGGTGGCGGCGTGCGTGATGGATTTGTGAATGTGCCAATGCTCGTGGGGAGAAAAGCTGGCGACGAACTAAGTTTTGAATTTGAGGGGCGCGGTGTGGGAATGTTCGTAGCCGCCGGCCCGGACGCCGGTATGATTAACTATTCGATTGATGATGGCGAGTGGAATGAGCTAGACGTTTTTACAAAATGGAGTGGCGGTTTGCATATTCCCTGGGCCTATGTTTTGACTAGTGAATTAAAATCCGGCAAACACGTTTTGCATTTGAAAATCGCGGAAACCAAAAACGAACGCAGCCAAGGCAATGTATTGCGAATCGTTAATTTCTTGGTAAACGAATAATTTTGTTTTTGAGAAGGTTGGGGGAAATTTCTGGTAATGCTGGCATGAAAAACATCAGACGAGACACGATTCGCTACCAGGATTAACCTTGTGCCGGTTCACGCTCGGTCCAAACCGAAAATTCATTGCCGCTCGGTTCCGTGAAATGAAAACGCCTTCCGCCCGGAAACGAAAATATTGAACGCATAATGATTCCACCAGACGCTTCGACTTTGGCAAGTGTTGCCTCAAGATCTTCACTATAGAATACGATCAATGCCGAACCGGTGGCAGTCGTACCTTGCAGATCTGCGCGATAAAAACCTCCATCCAATCGATTTTCGTTGAAGGCGCTATAGTCGGGGCCGTAATCAGTGAATTGCCATCCGAAACACGTTTCAAAAAACGCCTTGGTTGCCTTGATGTCACGTGCTGGGAATTCAAGATAGTCAACACGCTCGTGCTTATTCATTTTTTAATTCCTGGAATCTGTTGCTTTTTACGGGGAATCACTGATTTTACATGACAACGTACGCGGTAAGTCCGACTGCGTCAGAAAAATTGACTGCACCTCGTTTTCTGATCTAATTTGAGTGACTTTCGTATGAAGGCTCACGGACCAAGAGGCAGGTTACCCATGAAGCTATGGTGCCGGAACGGACGAATTTATGCCGACAACGAATGGACCCAATCGATATACGGTTTGGCGTTTATGATCCTGTCGCCCTGCAGTGGCGAGTGCCTTTACTGAGAACGTTGATTCCGGAATATGGACCGACAACGTTCCCAGACCTTTTCGATTTCTTTGCGCGGTAACCTCGCGATTGCCTTAACGCCCGAGAGCTTGGCCGCCGGCGCGAGGGTCGGCGACGCCGAGAAACGTTTTCGTTTCGGCATCGAAGAAAATGGCTTGGCTGACCCCACCGGATGACGACGTCTCGACGCGATGCCCAAGTGCCTTGAGTGCATCGATTTGTTCCGCAGGAAAGCTTCGCTCGACATACAATTTGTTGGGGGACCATTGATGATGGAAACGAGGCGCCGCAATTGCGTTTTCCGGGGAGAAACCCAAATCCAGCGTGCGAATAATTGCGAGTAGCGAACTCGTTATAATCTTGGGCCCGCCTGCTGCGCCGACGCTCATTACGGGAACACCGTCTTTCGTGACTAGCGTGGGACTCATACTCGAAAGTGGGCGTTTGCCAGGTCCTACTGAATTGGCTTCGTTACCTACCAATCCAAAAGCGTTCGGCACACCTGGAGCAATCGCGAAATCGTCCATTTGGTTATTCATCACAACACCCAATCCCGGCACGATGACCTTGGAACCAAAGGTTGTGTTCACGGTCGTCGTGATCGCCACCCAATTGCCCTGATCATCAGCGGCAGCGATATGTGTTGTGTGTTTCTCGAAGAGATCGCTTTCTGCAAGCGGCGGCGTGCCATGCGAGAGCACTTCGATCGAGGCGCTCAAGTCAATCTGTTCAGCAAGTTGCTTGGCGTACGATTTGTCGATGAGACCCTTCGGGACGGAAGCAAAGTCCGGATCACCTAACCAAAACGCACGATCTGCAAACGCCAGTTTCATCGCTTCGGTCACAACATGGGTGCACTTAACAGGCGACTCGCGGTCGAGGGCTTCGAGATCAAAGTTCTCAACGATATTCAAAATTTGAGCGACATGCACGCCACCAGAACTGGGGGGCGGGAAACCGATGATCGAATAGCCGCGATAGGTTGTTTCGACAGTTTTCCGATTGACGGTATGATACGCTGCGAAATCTTGTGCCGTGATGATGCCGCCGTTGGCCAACATCCATTTCCCCGTTTGTTCCGCAAAGGCCCCGCGATAAAACCAATCCGTGCCCTCTTTGGCAATGGCACGATACGTGTTGGCAAGATCCTTTTGGACGAGCCGTTGGCCTGCCGCAATGGGTTGTTGGTTTTCGTCGAAAAACACGTCCATGGATCCATCGAATTTGGCGAAGTATTCGGATTCGCTTTTAATCAGACTGGCGTATCCCTTGCTGACGACGAATCCTTCGTCAGCAATCGTAGCAGCGGGAAGAATGAGTTCACGAAAGGGTTTCTGACCAAACTTCTCAACCGCTTCGGAATAGCCTGCCAAGGCACCCGGAACGGCGATCGCCAACGGACCAATTTGCGAAAGCATCGTGTCGGGTTTGCCGTTCCGCAAATACATGTCACGGTGTGCGGCGCTCGGAGCCATTTCACGAGCATCAATTGCGTGAAACGAACCGTCTGGCGTACGGATCAAGACGAAACAGCCGCCACCAATTCCCGAGTTGTAACCGTCAACGACTCCGAGTGTCAGTGCCGTAGCAATTGCCGCATCAATTGCATTGCCACCAGACTCAAGAGCACGCAATCCTGCCTGGGACGCTAGCGGATGTACCGACGCAATCATGCCACTTTTGCCCGACGCCACATGCGGAATGTCTTGAACCGCCAACGACGAAAGTGGACAAATTGCAAGGGCAAAAACAACGACGGTCCAAAAACTCAAAAAGGTTCCCTGACCTTGTGCACGCAAACCTTGCCATCGCCAACAATGCATCTTAACCTCGCGAACTTGAGCCAACAAAAGAGATTCACAGAGTATTCTACATCGCGTTGCTAGCGATTTGTGATTGCAACTAGCGATTGTGAACGGGAATCTGTTGGCCGAGCCAAGAGTTAACACGTGGTAACCGATAATAGCAGTGGCAACTTGACCTTTCGGCGTCGCGTGGCGTTTGGTACTTACCACCACTTAGTCACGGGCCAAGAGCAAGCCCCCTCATATGAAAATTCCCGGAGACCTAATTGTGAAACGAATTTGGATTGCCGTCGTTGGTGTGATTTTGTGCGGAAGCTCAACGCTTGTGGCTCAACAAAACACGACCGGAGGAGCGGCTGTCGGCGGTGCGGCAGGTGCGATTATTGGAGGAATCATCGGCCATCAAAACGATGAAACACCGGAAGGAGCCATTATCGGCGGTGTTGTTGGAGCAGTCGCCGGTGGTCTGATGGGTAAAGCAAAAGACCAACAGATTGCACGAGATCAATATTACCAAAACCAAATTTACCAACAGCAACAACAGCTCAATCAAATGTCAAAACCATGCGTCGCGGTTAACGACGTTGTGACGATGTGCCGAAGCGGATTGAGCGACCAAGTTGTCATCAACTACTTGAATACCAATGGCGTTGAACGGCAGTTGACGGTTTCAGAGATCATTAATCTGCACCAACAAGGCGTAAGTGAAAACGTAATTACTGCGATGCAGCGAGCTCCTATTGGTAGTCAAGTTGCTCAGCAACAGCAGCAATCCACTTATCCACAGCGAATGTCTCAAGCCCCTCAGACCATTATTGTTCGAGAACAAGTCATTTCACCACCCATGATTTATGCACCACCACCTCGCCCCGTTTTCTATTACGAATACGGTCATCATCATTATCATCGTTAGTCGGACTTTGGTATTGGTGTAAAGACTATTAGGCTCGGCAAGTCAAGTGACGAATGTAGGGTGCGTTTCAACGCACCTTCTTTCTTGCGCGACAATGGAGGAAAGCGAACGACACGGAATTACCCTTTGAGGATTTCCCGCATGGAGTTGTTGCCGGCGATCAATTTGTTCAATCAATTTTTGTGAAAAAGCATGTTAGGGCCGTGACTTTTTCTTTATGGCACAACGTCTTTTTTTAGGCATCGTTGCTATTTGTTTGTTGCTAATCGTCAGCCGTCGTAAGCTAATGCATCGTCACCGGAAACACGACGAACTACGCGAAAAACACACTGCTTCTCACATCGATAACTCTTCAACTTTAGCGTCGCGCCTTGTTGATCCGATTGTCATCAACGGGAAGCAATGGCGCAGGTGGGAGTTCAACTAATGGAAGCGGCAACTCGGCGATTCGTTGCGTCGATGGCTTGCGAAGATTGTTCCAGCGATTGTGCAAGTCTCCTATCGACGATGGCACTTCCTCAAGGCTTTCGGGCCAAGCCAACGCTTGTGTCTTTTGACTTTCCACAGGCACGGTGGCTAGGTCGCCATAATGGTCGCGATGTTCGTAAGTATACGACGGCAACAAAAACGGGTTCGCGGAAACCGTGAGCACGTTGTTTTTCCGGTCATCCATTTCACGGATGAGCGATTCCAGTTGATTTTCAAGCTCATTGACTTTTTCGTCGATGTCATCGGCGTTGGACAACTTCCAAACGGATTCGATTTGGGGTGCAAGCGTTGGGTTTCGAATCAAGATCGATTGCCGGTCAGTGAGTGTAGGAGCTTGACTCGAAATTGGTGAGTGTTGAGCCAACCAAAGCGCCCTTTCAATTAACAAAGCTCGGTTTTTGGCGGGCATGTCGCCCTCAGCGATCGATTGAGCAACCAATGAAAACCAAGGATTTTGATCTATAGTTGATTCTTGCCCATAAGAATTGCTCTCAGCACCCGCGATAAAAATTCCGCTGAGAACAATAGCCATTAGGGAACGAGAGGCAGACTGGAACATTGTTTGCGATCCTTCGCTTGAATGTGAGTGCGTTGTTTTCAGCTAAAATCGGGTCCGATTTTCGGCAACGATATCACTTTCCCCAGTGTGATTCAAGTTCGATTCAACGCTGGCAATTCAATTTGGTAAACTGCGGTGTCAACGCTACTTATGACACGTGAAATGATGAAACAGTCGGAATCAATTATCTCTTTAATTCGCTGCCCGATTTCGGGCAATCGATTGCATCCTGCGGATCAGGATCTAGTCGTAAAGGTCAATGCTAGCATTTCTAGTGGCAACCTTGAAAACCGAATTGGCCAAACCGTCCGAGAACAACTATCCGGTGCGTTGATCGATGAGTCGGGAACCTGGATTGTGCCGATTCGCCAGGACGTAATATGTATGGTTGGAGATCAAATCATCGAAAACAGAGAATGGTAAATGCTTAAAAGGCTAAGGAAAAAGCGATGACTAATAACCGAACGATTTTCAAAAAAATCATTGATGGAGAAATTCCAGCCAAGCTCGTCTATGACGATGAAATGTGTTTAGCGTTTCATGATGTTTCGCCGCAAGCACCCGTACACGTATTGTTGATCCCGAAAAAAGTTATTCGCAACCTCGATGGACTTTCGGCAGATGATCGCGACTTGATGGGGCACATGCTGAGCATTGTGCCGCTGCTTGCACAGAAACTTGGCTTGTCGGAGGGTTACCGCTTGGTTGCCAACTGTGGTGCCAATGGTGGGCAATCCGTCGACCATCTTCATTTTCATATTTTGGGAGGAAGACAATTGAATTGGCCGCCCGGTTGATGAAGCAGTTTCAAGAAAGGTTATTTTCGAAATTGATGGATTTGTTGAATCGTATCTTCCCAATTGCCTGTGAAGTGCACGGCACGGTCATCAACATAAACGAATGCCGGTGGCTTGTGTTCGCAAACGTCGTCGACTTCGATATTGTTCCGGGCGAGCCAAGCTCGAATCGCTTGAATGCCTTCGGGTGTTCGGCACCGCGCCGAATAGACGACAACACGAAAGTTCTTTCGCAGTTGTGAAATCGCCAAATCAACCCGATGAATCGGCGGGTCGGCAATGACCGCTTCGCCTTGCCAACCGCTCAAATAGGAATGAATCACGCCATCAAAGTCGACGCAGACCGTTCTCCTTTTGGGCACAAGTCCCTGTCGTTCACAGACAACAATCGGAGCTGGCTGCATCGCAAGTAGTCGATCAATCGCGGCATGCCCGCTGAGAAATGGCTCATCGGCTTGCGGCTCATCATTCCACAAACGCGAATAAAACGAGTGCGTGTGGTGAAGCCCCGGCAATCTCAACCAACTCCCGTAATGCCCATACCGAAAATCGCCCGGAAACGTTTCTGGCCTAGCGTCCAAACCCAATCGCTCAAAATCCGCAACCAGGCTGTCCGCAAACCGACAAACCGTTGCGTTCTCAATTGGCTGTTCGAAAGCAATCCACAAGTGAAAACCGCCGCGACCGTTTGAATCGATTAGAAGTGGGTCGAATCCCATTTCAACCAACCGACGAAACCAAACCTGTGCTGCAACGAAATTACCCTCGGCTGTCACCGACAAGTCCTCTTCATCATGTCGGTCGATGTCGATCGCCAGCCAACGACAGGAACCATCACTTCCGGTGGAATGAATCCCCAACACACCGCCGCCATCGCGAGCCTTGAAGTGTTTTTCCAGCGAACTAACTCCGAGGAAGACTTTCCCGCGTTCGTCGCGAAAGGGCGCGGTAATCGCGCTATTCCTTTCGCCCGCTTGGTTTTCGCGATGTTGAGGTTTGAGGTAACGCCCCCAGACGTCGGTTCGATTGACCAATCGCAGCATCACCCAATGCGCCAATTCAATCGAACGACTTCGCCATTCAGTCGCTTGTTGTTCAAAGAGTGGATCAATTTTCATGATCCTGATTGTACTTCTGGAATTGCTCTCATCACAATTGAACGAAAAAAATTGTGCTCGAACGTGGGTTCATTAGTCTGACCAATTGCTTATTCCGAAGGAACCCACGGTGCGGTCAACAATCAGGCTTTCTTGTGGCCGGTCACTCTCAACGGGCAATTCAATCGCAATCGGTGTTTCGGAAGTCACCGTTTCTCCGAAGGCCCGGCCAACAAGATCAGGTTTCATCACAAAAGCTGCTGAGGCTCCCAAAGCGACAAATCCCAAAATCTCCATAAACGCGTTTCGAGTCCCATGTAATTTTTTCCCACGCAATTTCTTCTTAGCGCGTATCGACCGACGGTTTTTTGTGGAATTGTTTGCATCAGCCATGTGATCGCCTCCTATACTAAATGGCCCTTCTTTTACGGCCTCGGAAACAATACTGTTCAGTAGGAGTTCAGAGCGAGAGTAATTTGCTAAAATCTTACGATTGCGGTGTTTTTTCAGCCCAAAAATGCTGTCATTTATCGCCGACAAACACCAAAACGATACCTTTGACATTGCAACGGCGATCCGCCCAGAGGATTTTTTGAACGACAAACCGAGTCAGCCCGAACGCGACGAAATTGCCGAACTCTATCTTGAAAAACTTGAGTTCGCGCCTTACCC
>JAHEAM010000025.1:14801-15485 GCA_024642765.1 Planctomycetaceae bacterium | reverse complement strand
GATTCAGACGTTCCATCGCTCGTGAGCACTTTAGTGTCGCTGTTCGAATAGCGTGCGTAACCCGTCGGGCTGTACGGATTTGTCGGGTCCAACAATCCTTCGAAGCTCGAAGAAACCGTGTATCCCGATCCGCCCGATCCATCAGTTGTTGTAGAAAGGTCGCCACTGGAGGTCGTGGTCAACCCTTGGCCAAAAGTTTTGTATTGCATATCGTCGGCGCTGGACGATGAACCAGAATCAATTGTTTCGGTCTCGTCGAAATTCGAATGGTTCGAATAGCGATAATAATTTCCTGGTGAAGTTGTGAAGTCGGCGATCACCGAATCGTTAGTTTTCGAAACGTCGTTTCCCGAGTCGATCGTGTCATCGTAATAGGAACTAGAATTCCCAACGATTTTGAATTTGTCGAACCAGAACCCTGTCGCGGCCTCGGGATCAATGGTTGAACTGTTCTCGTTTTCCGAAATGGAATAGTCGTAGTCGTCTCCATACATGCCATGGACATTTCGAAAGCCTCGGTTGTCCGATTGCGACGAAACGACCGCGCCATCTTGAGCGCCATAATTGTCAAACGAACGCAGGTAGTCGGCGGAATCCGAATAGTTGTCGGCTGACGTGAACATCATGTCCGACGAACCAATTAATGCGAGTGAGTTTCCAACCATGCTGTTAAGGGTCAAATAC
>JAHEAM010000025.1:7216-14756 GCA_024642765.1 Planctomycetaceae bacterium | reverse complement strand
TCGTTGTGATCTGAATAGGACGAAGTTGATTTGCCCGCCAGCCAGCTCATGTTCATCTTCTTGCCGACTTCGGAACCCGCAACGCTCGCAGTTACCGCCGCTTGGATGGCTGAGCTTCCCAACCCGCCTGGAGTGTAATTGTTGAGATGATCCAGCGCAGCTTGGTTGGCGGCGACTGCTGCGTATGCGCCATTGGTGTCGGCCTGGGTCGCAGAGGCCCAACCGTCTCGGAAATCGTAAGTGAGTTCGGCCGCACTGGACGAAGCGACCAACAGACTGGTGCCCAGCGCCGTGATTGTGCCATCGATTGCCGGTTCGCTCGATGGTGTTTCATACTGGGCCATGATCATCGTTGTTGTGGCAATCACCGACGATTCATCGCTCGAATACGAACCGCTGGTGCCAAGCGATGAACTCGATCGACCGGTCACGTTCGTGGCGACTTGATTGTAGTTGGAGGAAAAGTCGCCTTCGTTTCCGGTTGCGTTGATGGTGACGTATTCGGTCCCGCCAAGCGATTCGACCATGTTGCCTGCGGGATAAACGGCGGCCCCGTACAGGTAACTGGAATTGCCCGTTTCGGCGTAGCGATTTTGCGATGAACTACTGGCGTTCATCGTTTCAATCAGGGATGCCAATGTCGAGCCGTTTCCACCGACTTTGAAAATAGAACCGACAGTTTCATCCTCGGGGTCGTCGGTCAAACTACCGGATAGGTTGTTGACTTCGTTGTACGTTGACCAAGTGTCATTGTTGGCAGTCAACGAATGTGTTTCTGAATCCAAACGGGTGACATCAAGTTCTGTGGCACCTGTGGCGTACATGATTCCGCCATCGGCAAGGATCGTATAGGCACCCGAATTTTGGAAATGAAAATCATCGCTGCGGCCTTCTTCCTCCGTACTATTTGAATTCGCAGAACTAACAACGGTTGTTGTCGTAACCGAATTGCCGGAATCGATTGAGGCCGAGAATATTCCGCTGGCGTGCAACACCCAAGTTTCGTGATTCTCGCCAGAACCGTTTTGTGTAACAACGCCATCGTAACGACTTTGGCCAATGGCCATCAGCACAATTGATGTGTTGTAGTTCACCGTCTGAGTTGTTTCGCCATAGTCGAAGTTGCCGGTGCCGCCCCAACCCAGTGCAACGCTGATCGAATAATCGGTCAGTACGGAAAAGTTCCGATACTCTCCGCTGACGGGCGAGTTCTCAAGGAATGTGAAATGTTTGGTGATGGAGTAACTCAGCGAACTTGGCAGACCCGTCGGGTCGAGAGTTCCACTGGCAACAACGGTATTGGCCGCGCCTTCGGTACCGTACAGGGCGGTATTGAAGGTTGCGGTCTCGGTTGTTGTCATCGACTTGCCAGGCGCGAAGCCGTTGCTGTTGACTGTCGTGACCGTGCCGTCGAAAGCTCGCGCGAAGGTCGCTTGAGAATTAAATACCAAATGGCCGCCACCATCAGACGGTAGCGTTGAGATCGAGGAATCGCTCGTGGTTCCCGCAGCGGCCTGTGAACTAAAATCGAACATGCCCCAAGGGTCTTGGATGGGTGTGGTCAATGGCGTACCAAGTAGCCTCAAATGCGAACTGCCAGGAATGGCATTGTTCGCGTCAGCCGCATCGTAAGCGTTCATCGCTTCGCTCAACTTCAGACTCACTTCGGTCGGCAAATCAAAAGCGCGATCGGCCATCAACGAAGCGGCATCCATTACTACGCGTGGCTCAAGTACTGCATAATCGATTGAGTTTTTTCTACTTCGGACTAAGCGTTTGTTACGTTGCTTTTTCAACCGAGCATTTTTGCGGGATTGTGGGGATCGCTTCATGCGAGTCAGCCTTGTGGAGATAGGAAGTTTATTTCAAAAGGCTTCTTATAACCCCAGCATTCGAATCATTCAAAATAGTCAAGTCAACTACAGGAATCTCAAACCTTAATGTTTTTTTCAAAAATCCTCAAAGCTTCAATCTGGGCAATTGAGGATGTTTCGTGGCGAGATTTCATTTTTCGAGTTTACAACGTTGTTAAGGACAATTTCTGTTGACACTTTCGCCTTCTGCCAAAAAAGCAAGGTCGGAACGTTGGCCCAAGAAAAAACTGGGCACACACACCTACCGCGGCTCAGGCTCGTTCGTCGCTGACCCCGAATCTTAAATAGTTAGACGACCGGTCATTTCAGTTCGAGGTCTACGTAGTCAGAGTTTTCGCGGATGATCTCGGTGAGCCAGTCAAAGAGTGTTTGCGCCATGCCAGAGTGTGCAGTGTCCACTCGCTGTTGAACCCCAGCGAGGTTGGAAGAGTGGAAGCTAGTCAGGTTATTAACGAGCCAATCAGCCATTGCCTCATGGCCAAGATCAGATTGCGATTTTGCGGAATTGGCCCAGCGAATCGTGCAGCGACCGTCGGCCCACGAAAGGTAGTCGTTGAATGCGTCGAGATTACCTTTCCAATCACCGCCGACATGAGATATGAACCCGCGATTGAATTCGGCAATGAAGCCAGCGAAATCAGAGAAGTTAGCGCCATCAATTTCGTAAACGGTCTGCGTCATGGATTCGGAAGGTCGCATAACGGGAAATTTTGCCGACGCCGCCTTGAACGAATCAAGCGACGTCTGAATTACCGGAAATTGTACCAATGCCAGTGCCCGTTGCCAAAGAGCGAAGGTGAGCCGAAGGCCCTTGCTTAAAAGCCATTTTAGATGCCCCAGTGCAGGATTTCGTAAACCACTTCTTCGGGAAGTGTCGTGCGCCTCTCTTCAGGCAGGTATCCGCAGTATGTCGAGAGCAACACTCCGTGTTTGCCATCTTCAGAAACCCATGCAAAATCCGATTCGTGATGCGCTTGAGAAAACTCCAAAATGTGTTCCATTAGGCGATGGAAATAGCCGAGTGAAATCCGAAATAGTGGTCCATCGTTGTCGAGGAACAGGTGGGCATCAACCGCAGGAGGATTGGGAATCGCACGAAAGGCATTAGCGACTTGTGCACGATCATCCCAGTCCGTGAAGGTTGAGTCTTCAAGATCGCCTTGTGTAGTGGTCAGTTTGCTGTCAACGAACGTTGGCCACGGCACGCCGCTTACCCAAGAATCAACGTCGATACCGGTGACAATGTCAGCAGACTTCAAAATGCTTGCGAACGCCGGGTTTGCGTTACGAATAAATTGTTCGCGTTGGCGTCGATGACGATTTGCGCGGAGTTTAGCGTGCAAGTCATTCATCGTCGGGGCATCTAACGGAAAAATATACGACAATAAACAACTAAAAGCCGCATTCTAGACAGTTTTTTACCCAAATGCAATTTTTTTCGCGCAGACAACCAACTGTGTCTATATTTGCGACTTCATCGTATGCGGTCGCCAAAAAAACTTCTCGGGAAGGACCCATAGCTGACTGGCACAAATCGCGTCGCGCAGAGTTGCAATCGTTTCAATCGCTTCGCGCAATTCGATGAGTCGAGCTACAAACTGCCATTTCGTTTGCCGAATCTCGTTTTCGTCGACACACACCACTTTCAAACACCAGAACCAAACACCCTAAGTAAATATTTCAACGCTGCTCGCAAACGTCGTAACGCTGCGGGCTTGTCATCGGTCGTTGTCTCGATCGTTAGTTGGTATCGCGATTTCATTTGCTTAACTCCGAATAGCTTCATTAAATCTTGTTTGCTCCTTTTCGAAAACAAATTTACCGTTGCCGTCGCGGCCATGTCGATTCTTGGCAATGATGATTTCGACATCAATGTTATTGGCAGCTGTTTGGCCTGATTGGTCTCGATGGATGAACAGAACAGAATCCGCATCTTGCTCGATGCTGCCAGACTCTCGCAAGTTCGATAGCTTCGGTCGATTGCCGTCGGCGTCGCGGCTGAGTTGCTGCAATGCGAGAATCGGGACTTTCAGTTCTTTCGCAAGTCGCTTGATTGATCGGCTGATTTCGCTCACTTGCTCCCATCGCTGTTGTTTGTTGTCTGTTGGCGCAATCAGGCTCAAATAGTCAATCACGATCAATGACAAATCGTTTTGCGCACGAGCTGTGGCCCGAATGTCGCGCATGGTTGCTGTGGCAGGGTCGAAGACTAACAATGGTTGTTCGGCCATGTACTCGATCGCCGCAACAAGTCGTTGTCGTTGTTCAGGCGTTAGGTTTCCTGCGCGAATGTCTTCTGTCGGCACTTCGGCCAATCCACCAAAAACGCGCCCGGCAAGTTCTTCGGATCGCATTTCCAACGAGACAAAAAGAGCTTTTCGTTTGTGGTTTGCGTTGTGCATGGCGACCTGCATTGCAAAGCTCGTTTTGCCGATTCCCGGCCTTGCCGCAACGACAATCATTTCGCCTGGCATTAGACCGCCAAGCGTAGAATCCAGCGTCCAAAGTCCGGTCGTTGCCGATCGTCGTTTGTCTTTCGATTGATCGATTTCGGCAAGTAGTTTCTTTCCGGCCTCGGCAATCGTCACCACTTTGGCCGATTCGTCAAAATGCATTTCGTCAATTTCGCGACTGATAGTTTCAACGATTTCAAAACTGGCCTTTGTAGCGTCGTTTGCCAACTCGGTGACCGAATCGGCAAGTTCAATCAGTTTTCGAAGTCTGGCGGCCTCTGACACGTTTCCAGCGTAGTGTCTGGCGTGTGCCTGCGATGGAACGCCGGTGAATATTTCGGCAAGTTCCGCTGTCGTGATTGAAATTCCAGCCGTATGCAATTCGCGATTCACTAAAACGATATCGTTAGGTAATCCGTTTTCGTATCGCGTTCGGAGTAGGTCAAACAGTTTGCCGAATCTCTTTTCAAAAAAACTGTCGCCAGTGACTCTGTCAAGTCGATCGAACATCGTCGCATCAATTACAACGCTGCCAACGAGTGCCGATTCATCGCGCAAAATATCTGCGTGGTCACGATTTCGAATAATCCGTTTTGTGATCGTTTTCACATGCTTCTCCCGCTTAACATTGGATAGTCGGTTTCCACTGGCTTGGTTGTGTTGTTGTTTGTTTTCCGGTCGCTGTCCCAAATCGTTCGTGTGCGCTCTGCCGATGTCATCGTCAAAATCAAATCGTCACCGGCCTTGCCAGCGCGGACGGATTCACGATCGCAAAGAATTTTCAATCGAAGGTGCTCCGTGATGCTGTCGATGCGTTTCCCGTCCTTGAGGAAAATCCATTCTTTGTATTGATCCCAAGTTGCGATGAACTTTGGGTAATTCAACATTGGTGGAATCACACACTCACCGTCCCCCTTGGGGGATATAGGGGGTATTATTGTTGTTACTTGTTGTTTCCTGTCCTTTTTTTCATTTTTTTGGCTGTCCTCTCGCTGGTTGGCAAAGTCGATTTCGCCCTTGTTTTTAGGCCGTTTCAGACGTTTTTTTGGCTGTCCACTTTGGCTGTCCTTTTTGCTGTCCTTTGGCTGTCCTGTTTTTTGTGCCAAGTCTTGATAAGTGCCGTAATTTACGACTCGAATCAATGGTTTTTGGCTGTCCTCCGAATTCTCGATACAACCAAATTCGACGAGCTTGTCTAACCGATTGCGAACGGTACTTGGCGGCCAACCGAGAGCTTCGGCAATAAAGTCGCGACCAGCGCAAAGTTCGCCGCGTTCGAGGGCAATTATCCGGTTGCCACGTCCTATTTTCTTCGATACCGATTTTGGTTCACGTGTGGCGTTCACGACAAGCCAAATGAACAACTTAAACAGTTCGGCGTCGGCAAAGACTGGGTGCCGTTGAATGTCTCGATAGATGGCAATCCAACCGTTCGCGTTCATCGTCGCCTCCGACGATTCAAGGCCTGGCACAATTTGTGAATCGCCTGCTCGTAGCACTTGCTCGACGACAGCCGCGAATCCCGCGCATGCCAGCCAACGAGGCGTGATAGTTGGGCCTTGGCGCTTTCATATCGTCGCCACTTTGGGCCGCAATATTGTGCGGCGTGGTCGATGATGCGCTGGATGCGTGGTTCGATCGTCGTGACCTGCTGCCATTGGTCAAATGGACCAATCACAAATCCGATTGCCGGAAACGTCTTGACGTCGTGTTGTGTATCCCTAGAATCCATAACGGGAATAGCTTCCTATTGAAGCCGGTGTTGGACCTTGTGACTGCGACACCGGCTTTTTCGTTTTTAAAGGCCTAGAGTCTTTTCCGCTCGCTTGATGCGCGAACGCTGGGAAGTGATAGGCGCGGCGGGTGTGTCGCCAAACAAGAAGTCTTCAACGTCTTCTTTTGTGGTGAACCGTTGTCCACCAAGCAAATAGGACTTAAGTTTTTTACCTCTGACTCCAGCGGTGGCCCAGCGCCAAAGCGTGTTGGCATGTGGCTTGGATGGAACTAGCGTGGACGCTTGAAGGAACGTGAGAAATTTATAATCATCAAGAATCGACATTTGTTTAACCTTCCTTAAAATCGAGTTTGGATATGTCGATTTGTAGGAATAATAAACGAGATGTCAATGGATTTTGATTGTTTGCGTGCAGTCAATATTTTCGGTTTAAGTGCAACCGTTTGCAAAAAAGTATATGCAAGGTATCCTAAGGGCTATCTCCGATCAAATTGAATACACAAAAAAAAGATCGGAATTATTTTCTTGGATGTGGCTTGATCCAGTCAATTATCCCACAGCCTTCAAAATATCGAATGCCATTTTCTACGTATGATTCGGCTAAACCGCTATATTGCAGACCAAGTAAGTCCAGTTTACTAAACCCCATTTCTAGTAACTCGTGCCAAGAGTAGCTTCTGTCAGGACAAATCATGGTTCACCTCGTTTTTGCTACTTCAATTGCCTTTGCCAAATCGCGTTCGGCATAAACTTGAGTGACATTGGCGTTGCTGTGACCAAGTGACACTTGCGCGGCTTCCAATCCAAATTCAGCACGAATTTCAGTCGCGGCGGCATGACGAAGTTGGTTCGGTGCCCATCTGTGTTTTTTCTTCCAAGTCTTAAGTTGTTCCGCGCTAAGTCCTTCCGGCGCTGGGTACGCTCGATCGCAACCCGCGTTAATCGCTTGGCTGTAGTGCCAACGCTCGAACGGCTTTCGGCAACGCCTAAGGAAACAAAACTGATTTGGTTCGCCGTTCAAAAACGGAATCAACAAACGTTGTGCTTTTGGACCGATCGCAATGACGCGGCCGCGCCCCTTGTGTTCCATTTTGTGAGAGGCCGGACGATAAAGCCAAACTGCTCCGGTCCTGTCAATCTCACATGGTTTCATCTGACACAATTCACCTGGACGGCAACCGATCAATCTTTGCAGGCGAATCATTTCGTCCACGGGTTTTGCCGAATGCTTGGCAGTTAGTTCGGAGACGTCATCGGCAACCGGCAAGACTGGTTTTGGCTCCTTGGCGATTGTACGACCGGCCTTCAATCCATCGATCGACATTAGGGCTTGGTAGACTTCTGCAGGAACACGTTCTTTCGAAACTCCCCACTTGAAACATCGTCGCATTCGATTGACGCTTTTGTTTATGAATGATCGTGTGAGCCCAGACTCGATCATGGAATGCCGAACGGCTTCCAACGAGAGCGGCCCGAGC
>JAHEAM010000025.1:0-7206 GCA_024642765.1 Planctomycetaceae bacterium | reverse complement strand
TCCTTAAGGCCGATCGCACACAATGAACTTCACCCGTCTGTTTGCCGTTCTTGACGTAGTACGTCGCGCAGTGATTGAGATAGTCGGCGCAAAGCTCGACAACAGTCTCATACCTTTTTGACGGTAGAACGCCGCCATTGGCTTGCCATTCTCGAATCAAACGGTTGTAGGCGTCCTTCGATTCCTTGGTGCCGTACTTTCCAAGGTAGTGATACTGGCCGTTCAAAACGACCAGCGCCTGCCCTCGAATGTGTTTGCGGTAAGTAGGCTTTTTGCGCGAAAGTCTTGGCATAGTCGATCCCCCTAAAGGTGGAAAAGGACCGTAGCGCACCCTTTTGGCACCTCTTTAGCGTTGTTGTTCTTTGGGGCCGCGCTGCCAAACGTTGGCAGGTAAAGAATCGACTTTTCGGCTTGTTTTAAGTGGTTTTTGAAGAGTGCGGTCGACTGGACTTGAACCAGCATGAGATTGCTCTCACTAGGCCCTCAACCTAGCGCGTCTGCCAATTCCGCCACGACCGCGAAATGATTGGCCTAGCGTAGTTTACAAATTTATGAAATGCGGTCAATATCCCCAGAAGCAATCAACTGGCATCTCTGTTTAACGCTACCGAGTCGAAACTCTGCGGGCAGGCGTTTGTGATTTGGCTAGCTAAGACTCAAAGTCGATAGTGTCAAAAAATCATCCGAATGTCTTGGGGCCCAACCAGATTTCGACACTTGAAAAAGCCGCCCAACCATCTCATCGTACAATTAGGCAGCCCAATGAGCGTCGCTTTTAATCGATCGGTTGAGCGTTTTGAGGTGCTAGGATCAGCGTGCATTTAGGGTAGTTCAACTGCGGACTTGACCGAAATGCGAACTTGTTGCGAACCTTTCTGAAGCAAATCGATGACGAACCCAAAATATCTTGTGCGTGCGCCTCGGTAAAAACCTATTTCAGATGGTGTGGAGTCATCTCCGGCAACGCCACTTGTATCCGGACGTAATTCGCATCTCCAAGATGCTCCACCAGCCAACGCGATCAATCCTGGCTTTTTGATACAGCGGAATGGGGCAGCGAGTCTCAAACCAATTGAAAATAGACTTCATGTGCTTTTAGATTTTTGGTGGGATTGAGTTGTTATGGTTCAGCAGTCCAACGAGAAAGTTGCAGACTCCAAAAACAAAAAACCGTCGCACTGGGTTGTGCGACGGTATAAGCGAAAGACGGCGATATTTTTAAGGTCTACAATATTTGCGGCGTTTGTCGACCTTTCACAGTTAACTAGACCAATTCTTTTCGTGAACCGATCAGCGTTCTGAGTCGCTCTGCCAGTAGGCTGGCGTCGAATGGTTTCTTGAAAGTTTCGTTGATTGCTGAGCGATCAAACGAGATGGGATTCCCGTCGTCCGGCAACAAAGCAATCAAGATCGTTTCGCCGAAGTCAGAATTCTTGCGAAGGTTCTGACAGATTTGCATTGCTTCGATCTTACCGATTGAAAAATCGGTGATGATGCAATCGGGATGGAAACTTTCGGCTTGAATTCCCGCCTCGAAACCGCTGGCTGCAACTGCAACCTTGAAGCTTCTTTCTGGTGGCAATTCTCTTTTTAGATTTTCAATCAACACCTGATCTTGGGCGACGATGAGGACTTTAGCCATCGCTTCGTCTTCTAAGTCACCCAGTGGCATTCCATGTTCTTTTAGGAATTTGATCAGGTATTCTCTCGGGATACGACGGTCTTGTGATCCTGGGATTCGGTAGCCCTTGAGGCGTCCCGAATCGAACCACTTGCTGACCGTGCGTGGGGCCACTTTACAGATCTTGGCGACCTGTCCAGTTGTGAACACCTTCATCGCAGGCTCTCCATATTTTGCTTCTTTGACTCGTCTTTCGCTACTTAATCGTCGGCACACTGCTAACGATCTAGTAACTATTCGCCCAGTTGGTAAGGACTGACTGTTCGGCGTGACAATCAAACCTTTTCTGGGTCAGGGCGAACTATTTCGCATATGAACACAGTTGTTACGATTCCATTCGTTTCAACCTGAATCATCCATCGACGTTTCAAAAACGATTTCATTGGGTCGAATCACGAGAATCATTTAAACAGTGATAACCGTGACGTCAAAATCGTTACGAGCGATAGACTTTATCTAGTTCAACGTTTTGAATCGGCAAGAAGAAATCGACAGTAAACATCGTTTGCTACTAATCTGGATCAAAAATACAAACGTGTTCCCAAGTAGAGACATGACATCTCCACAGCAATTCCCCCCCTAAACACACCTTTCAAGTTTCCATCCGCTGCGGCGAGCATCGAATGTTTGAAGTGAAAAGTGCCTGCTATTAAATTCGTTAAAAACGTGTGAATTCTTTAACCGTATTTGGACGGTTGTGCCATTGAGTCCGTTTTTGCACGAAAATGCTTCAATTCCGATCCTCCGATGGCAAGTTGGCACGGTCGCGTAAGTAGGGACGCCGACCGATTGCAGGTAGAGCTGGGGAACCGCAAATCCAATACTGTCTGAAGGCTTCCGTATCGATTGGCCATCTGCCTCTCGCGTGCCCTTGCTGGCTTTTAGAGACTTCAAGTCAGGCGGCTGGTTCACCGGCATTTGATTCGCTGCGTTCGACCGCTGCAGAAGAAATTTGCCCATCCTCGCTGACATCTTCAAATCGTACGCTCACTCGTTTGGAAACGCCCGACTCTTGCATGGTGATTCCATACAATGTGGTTGCTGCAGTCATAGTCTTTTTTGAATGGGTCACAATCACAAACTTGGTCCATCCCAAAAAGCTTTTGAGTACGTCGATAAAGCGACCTATATTGGCCTCATCAAAAGGTGCATCGACTTCGTCCAAAACACAGAAGGGACTTGGTCGAAATTGAAATATGGCCATCAAAAGCGAGACAGCAGTCAGTGCTTTTTCACCACCAGACAGCAACGAGTTATTAAATTTTGGTTTTCCTGGAGGTGTCGCTGTGATTTCGACACCCGCCTCAAGAACATCGACTCCCTCTTCCAACAAGATGTCCGCTTGCCCGCCCCCGAAGGTTTGGCGAAACAACTTTTGAAAATTAAGCCGGATTGCCTCCAGCGTCTCAACGAAGAGTCGTCGACTGTCATTGTTGATTCGTTGAATTATCTTGAGTAGAGTATCACGCGCTTCAACCAGGTCGCGATATTGCTGGTCCAAAGATTGGTAACGAGATTCTAGCTCTTCCAATTCTGCCAGTGCCTGCATATTGACGGCGCCCATCGAACCAATTTTTTGACGCAAGTCAGTGATTTCGCGATCTATTTCATCACGGTTCGCAGCCTCAGCATTGGTGGTTGGGTTTTCGATTTCGGAAATTGAAATCCCGTAGTCTTCTAGAAGTCTCGCAGCGAGTTGCTCTCGCTCCATTTCCATTTGTTGGAGACGCAAGGTTGCTTTGTTAAGTCGTTCTTCTGTGCTTCGTTGTCGTTCGCGAGTTTGCTGAAGTTCATGAGCAATTTGTTTGCGTTGTTTATCGTGTTCCAGGCGTTGTGTTTGGCGTTCATGAAACAGTGTGCCCAAGGTTTCGCGTTCGGTACTCAATAATTCGAGACGTGTCGTTGCCTCATCAATTGTTGCGTTAGCGTCAGCGATTCCTTTTTCGATTGCGGAGAGTTCGCGGTGCGCATTTCCAGCTAACTCTTTGGATTCGTCTTCTTGTGATTGGTAGCTCTCCAGGCGATTGGTCAAGTCGTAGCGTTGTTGCTCCCATTTGGCTAATTGGACGCGTGCCACGGTTTCCCGTTTCCGCAATTCTTGTTGAGTATTTTGCAGGATTTGAATTTCATTACGATTGCTTTGAACCGTCTGATGAATTGCTTGCTGTTGTTCTTCGTTACTCGAAAAATCTAGCTGAAGTCTTGCCAAGGATTGGACCGCAGTCGCGATTGCTGAAACGTAAGTGCTACGTTCACGATCGACACCAGCAAGTTGGGTGTTCAGTTTGCTAAGTTCATCACCAATACTTTTTTCGCGGGCTTGAATTTCCGCCAATCCTCTGCCGAGTGATTGGTTTTCTTTAAGCAAACGTTGAACTTGCGATTCACCGACTTTGACCTCCTTGCGCACTGCCTCCAGGTCTTGTTCGAGTTGCGAAAGTTGTCGTCTTAATCTTTCAGATTCTCCAACCAATGCTCGCAATTCACTGCGCCGTGAGACAATGCCATGTGACATCGATTTCGGCCCAACCAACAACGTACCATCAGGTTCAAGTATTTCTCCGGCCAAGGTAATGAATCGATGTTGCTCGGAAAGCTCGTTACGCAATTCGATCGCCGTCTTGATGTCGACGACGATCCAATTGCCTGCGAGCATTCGATTCAGAAGCGGCCTATAGGGTTCTGCTGTCTGAATTAAGGACGCGACAGGACCAATTACGTTTTCATTCTCACTTAATTCAATCCCTGTCGGTGCCTGGGAACTTGCAATTGATTCCAAATCGAGGATACCGACGCGGCCTGAAACGACCAAGTTTCCGCATGCAATTTCGTTTGCTAGTTCCTTACCCTTCGAAACAATGTATTGCGCGCGGTCGCCTAAAGCGGCATCAACAAGGGCCGCATGATCGACGGTAACCTCAATCAAGTCGGCCACCATTCCCGCAATTTGGCTTGCCAAGTGATGCGAACCGCGTTTCGCTGTTTTCAGCAACTCTTGAGCACCTGAACTAATACCTTCTTGGCGTTTCTCAAGTTCTTCAATGACCTGTGCGCGTTGCGTTACACCAGAATAATGGGATTTAAGCTCACTGAGTTGATGCTGAAGTTCGCCCATCTGAGACTTCATATCATCAAGCGCCTGCTGTGCAGTTGCAAGCGCAGAGTCTTGCTGTTCGGCCTGGAGCTTCAATGCGGCTGCTTCTTGTTTTGTTGCCGCATGGATTTGTTGTTTGGAGGTGTACTGTTCTGACAGACTGGTCGATTGCGCTGCAAGTTTTTGTTCGGTTTGGCGGTGGAGTTCGTTCTGAATAGTAATTTCGCTGATCCTGGACGCTAGTCCTTTGATCACTGCACTCAATTGATTTTCTTCAGCGGAATTAGATTCGATGTGCTGGGTACGTTCATGAATCTGCACGGTCGTAGATTCGATTTGTTTCTCAAGTTCTCCAAGTTCGTTGATTGCAGATTCAAAATTTTTGTTTGCGACCTCTAATTCTTGCTCTGCAGTGGTACGAATTCGAGTAAGTTCGTTCAACTTTTGCTTTGCGGCTGCGGCGGCATTAGTGACTTGTTCGGTTCGAGTTGTGAAGTCGACGCGTCGCTGGCGATTGAGTTCGAGTACCGAATCGGCTTGCAAAATTTGCTCTCGGACGGCGGAAACCTTTTCTTGAATGGCGTCCGCTTCGAGACCAATCGAATCAACTTGCGACTCAGCAATTTTGTGTTTTGAGTCCAGATCTTTGAGCTGAGACTCGAAAGTTCCCGTCGAAAGCTGAAGTTGTTCTAGTTCCTGTTGAGCCGTGTCGATTTTGGACGAGAGGCCACGATAGTCTTTCGCACCAACAAACGTCCTTAGTTCTTGTAATCGCTGGGTGTATTCTTTGTACTTAGCTGCTTTCGACGCTTGATTTTTAATGGAGCGAAAGCGGCTGCCAACTTCTTCAACGATGTCGGCAAGTCGAGTAAGGTTGGTCTGCACTCGCTCGAGGCGTCGCTCCGCCTCAACCTTCTGGGCTTTGAAGCGGCTAATACCGGCAGCCTCTTCGAAGATTGCTCGCCGGTCCTTGGCCCCCGCCTGGAGCAAGCGTTCGACCTTGCCTTGTTCAATCAGACTATAGGCGTCGGTCCCAACACCCGTGCCCCGAAACAAATTACGGATATCCTTGAGGCGGCACGGTTCATTGTTGATCAGATATTCGCTTTCGCCGCTACGATAGACGCGGCGAGTGACATGAATTTCCGGAGCGTCGTTTAGTAAACGCCCATCGACGTTGTCCAGAATGATAGTTGCGCTTGCCGCATTTGCAGGTTTCCGGGAATTGGCACCGCTTGAGCCCTTAAAGATCACGTCCGACATGTCTTTGCCACGGAGACTCTTGGCGGACTGTTCACCAAGAACCCACTTGAGCGCGTCGACGATGTTTGATTTACCCGAACCATTCGGGCCAACCACTACAGTGATTCCAGCAGGAAAATCAAAGCGAGTTTTATCAGCAAAACTCTTGAAACCACTGAGCTCTAACGCCTTGAGCATATTTGAAGCGGCCTACACCCTAATCTTTGTTTTTATCTCGAGTAAACGCTTCCGTTAGCTTACCAAAAAACGATGGCTTTGTGGCCGAGTTCGAATCGCTCTTCTTTGAAGACTTCGATTCGTAACTTGCCAATTGCGCTTCATCGTCATGCGGAATGTCGCGATCGGCAGATTCCTCACCACCATACATATCAGGAATTCGGTCGGCGACATACATCGTTGACTCTTCCGAATCATTGTCCGACCAATCGTTCGTGGCTCGCTCTCGACCGAGGCGAGGCAGAGCGTTGACAGCCAAACGCGATTCTAGTTTGTCCTTCTGCTTGACATCGCGAAACAGTTCGACGACATCTGAGTAGTTGCATCCGATTGAAGCAAGAGCTTTTACGAGCTCCGCAACCGAAGCCGAGGTTTGAATTCGCTGGTCCTTTCCATTTGGCAGATAGCGCACAATATCGAGTTTTCCGTTTCCGTTCCCTCGAATCGTAATTCCATTTGCCGTGTATAGGATCTGATCACTAATCGCTTGGCGTTCGCCGAACAAGACAACTTCCGGCCGGTTGGAACGTGACAAGTGAATCATGGGTTCGCTCTGAGACGGAACGACGCAAAGGTTAAACTCCCGTGCCAGTACTTGACCTTTGATATTGGGGTCGTTCGTCGAACGTTTGGTCAAAGCGTGAAACGCCCCGTAGCGAGCCTCGGCACTTTTGACTTGCAGCAGTCTCTGAAGTGCTTCGGTCGCTTGTGGGCCAGGCAAGGCGACGAGTGCGGCCAAGGCGTGCCAACGAAACGCAGGCTCTTTTTCAGCGCTTTCCACGAGCATCTCCAATCCGTCGATTTCGCCCAAGTAAGCGAGTGAAACAGCTGAAAAAAAGCGAACTTCTTCATCAGCGTTCTTGAGCCCGCGTTTTAGAGCTGGCCCGGAATCGAGGCCGATGGCCTCCAGTCTCAACGCAGCTTGCTTGGCGGTTGCGGAATCAGCCAATTG
>JAHEAM010000405.1 GCA_024642765.1 Planctomycetaceae bacterium | reverse complement strand
CCTATCGAATCACGGACATCCATCCAGAGGGACGCGGCGCCATCGGCTGCATGAACATGGCTCTCCGAGACGCAGGCTTGAACCCAAATCAAATCGGCTACGTGAATGCCCATGGCACAAGCACGCAAGTGAACGATCGCGTGGAAACACGAGCTTGCCGCCAAGTCTTCGGCGATAATGCTCATAAAGTCCCAATCTCTAGCACCAAAAGTATGATGGGGCACTTGATCGCGGCTGCCGGAGCAACAGAACTGATTGTCTGCCTGCTCGCGATTCGGGACCAAATTCTGCCACCAACTATTAATTACGAAGTCCCTGACCCCGATTGCGATTTGGATTACATTCCAAACGAAGCCCGCGAGGGGAAGGTCGAATTTGCTCTTAACAACAGCTTTGGATTCGGCGGACAAAACATCACAGTCGTCGCTTCAAAATTCTGATCTAGCAGCGTAGTTCTTCAAACGACGGTTCCGTGCGGCGATCTCCCAACAATCAACAACTTCGCCACCTTCAACCACACTGATTGTTTCGTGCAACGCCATTGTTGGACAGATATGTCGTGAAATCGCAAACACGCCTTGGCCAATCTCAAGGTCGCCAGCTGCAGAGGTTTCAATCACCAAATGCTCTTCGGTGTGCTGGACTTCTTGCGCATCTGGAATCGATGGAAAAAACAAACGACGCCCCGCTGGTTGATCCGCTGCACACGATTTGTGTCCGACGTCCAATGTCACGCGACGACCGCCCGAATGACTTACGACACGCGTAAAGACTGCCACCGCAGGTCGCAGGTTCAATTCAGACATGCGTTCATTGCAATCAGCGTCAAACAATGTCGTTGTTCCTGGACTGAGCTCAAGGTTAGGTTCCTCGGTTTGGGCTAAGATCGCAAACGCACCGGAACCCGACGCGACGACCTGCGGCACTTCAAAACCGTTCATCAGAAGTTGGTCACGGAATTTTGTGAAATGCTCCCAGCCAGTCAACACGGCAGTTTGCCGTTCTTCAAAATCCTCTTGGCGATTGTGTCCGTCGTACCAATGTAACCCTGCCACTGCCAAACCAGGAGAATTTACAATCAGATCATACAACTCGATTGCGGCTGGTCCGACGAAAACACCGGTCCGGTTCATTCCCGAATTCAAATCCATGAATGCAGAAACCTGCTGACCTCGTTGTGCGAGCAAATCGCCGATTCCGGTCGCCAGCTCGGGCGAGTCGACGAGCACTGTGAACCTAACCTTTGAATACTGCTCTATAAGGTTTGAAAGCAGCCGAATGTTCGGTCCGACCAGTGGGTAAGCGATCAAGATATCTTGAACACCGATCGCAGCCAACATTTCAGCTTCGGCAAGTGTTGCACACTTGTGTTTGGTTACACCCAATTCCAGCTGCCGCTGAACGATCTCTCGCGTTTTGTGTGTTTTCACGTGCGGTCGCCAGCGATCGGGTCCGCCACACAAACGTATTGTTTCCGCCAAATTCTTTTCGAGCAAATCACGGAACAGCACTAAACTGGGCGACAACAACTCTCGAGTGTCGGAAACGACGTAATCGGACGGGTCAATCATGTTCGAACAGTGCCCTTCGATGAAATTAGCTTTGCGTTTACAATTTTACTATGGCCGCTTGGCCCAAATACTTTTTGGTTATCAACGATTATGACAACTCGCAAGATATTAGTCACGGCTGCCCTGCCCTACGCCAACGGTCCAATCCATATTGGGCACTTGGTGGAATACATCCAAACGGATATTTGGGTGCGATTTCAACGCTTGCGGGGCCATCGCTGCATTTTTGTTTGTGCTGATGACACGCATGGCACGGCAATTACGATCAGAGCTCGCAATGAACAGCGCACCGAAGAAGAACTCATTGAGGAAGTGCAAAAAAGACACGTACAAGATTTCTCTAACTTCCAAATTAGCTTCGACAATTACGGCAGTACGAATAGCCCCGAGAACAAGGCCATTTGCATCGAGATCTGGAATGCGATACGGGAACAAGGGCTCGTTAAGGAAAAAGACGTCGAACAACTTTACGACCCGAAAGCTGGGACGTTTCTCGCCGACCGATTCGTTCGCGGGACCTGTCCAAAATGCAAATCACCTAACCAGCCAGGCGACAATTGCAGCGTTTGTAGTGAAACCTATTCGCCTACCGAATTGATCAATCCCGTCAGCACTCTTTCGGATACAACGCCTGAGATTCGTTCGGCTCCGCACCTGTTCATCGAACTCGAACAGCTGCACGACTTTTTGGTCGAGTACACTCAAAGCGGTGACCACCTGCAAAAAGAAATTGCCAATTATCTCAAAGGTCACTTTCTGGGTGATGACAATTCACCCGATGGCCGCAAAACCCTCAAGGATTGGGATATTTCACGACCTGCTCCCTATTTCGGTTTTGAAATCCCGAACCATCCTGGCAACTATTGGTACGTTTGGTTCGACGCCCCGATTGGATATATCGCTTCGACCAAACAATGGTGTGCTCTCAATGGTGAAAATCTAGACGACTGGTGGAAAAGCAGCGACGTTGAAATTCATCATTTCCTCGGCAAAGACATCACTTATTTCCATACCCTTTTTTGGCCAGGGATGCTGAAGACGGCTGGATTTACTCTTCCCAAGAAAATTCACATCCACGGGTTCTTGACCGTCAACGGTTCAAAAATGTCTAAGAGCGTGGGTACCTTTATTAAGGCCGAAACGTATCTGAAACATGCTGATCCAGCGGCGCTAAGATATTTCTACGCCTCGAAGCTCACGCCACGCGTCGATGACATCGATCTGAGCATTGAAGAGTTCGTCAATAAAGTGAACGCCGATCTTGTCGGAAAGGTCATCAACCTTGCATCGCGCACGGCAAAATTTGTTGAAGAAACTGGCCTCTCAGTCAGTTATCCTGAAGATGGCGGTCTGTTTGCATCGGCTGCGACTGCCGCGAACAGCATTGCCGAGGCCTACGAGGAGGGCGACTTCGCTCGTGCCACTCGCCTAATTTGTGAGATTGCCGACCGAGTCAATCCCTATGTGGACGACGTGAAACCATGGACGTTGCGCAAAGACCCTAACAAGGCTCAGGAGTTGCAAGACTCCTGTACGATTGCTCTCAACTTATTCCGACAATTGGTCATCTATCTCACACCCATCTTGCCAGAGCTCGCAGAGAAGACTGGACGACTATTGAATAATCCGATCGCTAGCTGGAGCCAAGCGCAGCAACCAATCGTTGGCACACCAGTATCCAAATTTGAACACATGATGAAACGGTTAGAAACAAAGGACCTAGAGAAAATGATTGAAGAGAGTGCTCAACCCATCGACCCCAGCGACAGCGCAACAACTGTAACGGCGAATCAAGACAACGACGCTGCATTGCAGGCCGAACCACTTGCCGAAGAATGTACGATTGACAACTTTGTCAAAATCGATTTGCGCGTGGCACGTATCGTGAACGCGGAACACGTCGAAGAGGCGCGTAAACTTTTGAAATTGACCGTCAGCCTCGGCGGCGAGAACACTCGGACTGTTTTTGCGGGCATCAAAGCAGCTTATTCACCTGAGCAACTTATTGGCAGACTCGTTGTGGTTGTTGCCAACCTTAAACCTCGACAAATGAAGTTCGGCCTGAGCGAAGGTATGGTATGCGCCGCCGGCGGAGGCGGCGCTGAAGTCTTTTTGCTCAGCCCCGATTCCGGTGCTGTTCCAGGCCAACGTGTTCACTAGTACTTTCAAAAAAATTAACTCAGCGGTCTCCAATAGCCTTCCGGAGGCGATTTAATGATTCGATGGCTTGCGAATCGAACGATGCTGGCGCCGACTCGACATGAAATTGAAACCACGGGCAAACGACGCGAACTCATTCCATTTCGGAGTGGCCATGTTGAGGCGTGGCGGCAAGCCTCGCCTTCTTGCAACGATTCAACTGCGCCCCAGGTCGTCGTCATCAAGTTCGTTGGCATGGGCGGCCGCGCAGAACGTGCTACCCTACACCCACTTGACCGCTGGTCTGGGATCGTTGGTGAAGTTTGGGCCCTGAACCCGCCAGGTTACGGCAGAAGTTCCGGTGACGCAACCGTTGAATCGCTGCCAAGATTTGCTGACGTTTGTTG
>JAHEAM010000404.1 GCA_024642765.1 Planctomycetaceae bacterium | reverse complement strand
GCAAGTCGAATGTCCTTTTCGTTTCGCAGGGGATTCTCGCGAGTTCGATCGAATTCAAGTTCGGAATTGGCAATGTCCTCATTGAGCATTTGCAGCTTCGTTTGAATCGCGTTTGTACCTGTTTGCCAACGCAGTGCGACAGCCTTAGTTGCTTCGGCTGCCAATTCGGAATTTTTTGCTTCCTCGAGAACGACTCGACCGAATTGATCCGTCCACTGCTCGCCGATATGCGTAAGATCAAAACTACGTATGAATTCAATTTCGGGAACTTGTAAACTATTGTTTTCTCCCCCAGCAGCAGCTGCGAGTCGGGCTTGGGACTGTTCCGTTCGCGGGGTGTTAAGCTTTAGATTCTTGACGTTTCCGCGGGTAACGATGAACTCCCGCGACCACAACGCGTTTTGGTCGAATTCGAGCTCGATGGAATCAGCTTGCAAGACGTTTCGGTTCGCGTTATTTGAATCGACAAGTGAAAACTCTTCGAATGAAAGCCGGCCATCACTGAGTTTTGTGGAGACTCCGCGAGTATTAACGAGCCCACCAGTAACACGTTCAATTTCACTAATGATCGTTTTCGCAAGAAACGATCCTGAGCCAATCCATGCCATCAACACGACTAAACTAAGGATGATCAGGCGAACTACCAAGTACTTATATCTGTTCATCGAATTACCATCTAATGCATGCGAAAGGAATATAGGGTCCGGAATTGGATTGCTAATTGGATGGGGAGGGGCCACCAAATGTTTTGACCAACAAAGGGCGAAACCAATTGAAAAATATCTTTGCGAAAAAGTACATTGGAATGCAACCTAATAGGGAACACGTCAACGACCCCAGCACAATCGAGTTCTGAAGTTGAAACCAAGGGACTAATGGAAGCCGATGAAGTTCAACCCACGTCGTCTGCAATGACGCTTGAGAGCCCAACCACATGCCAACATCAGAAAACAAAGGCGCAAGCAACGGCAGCAAACCCATCCCAATACAAAACCCAAACATGCCAGTTGTTAAGTTCGAACGACTGAGCATCAGGAGCAGAAAAAAAAGGACGACCAGCAATGAAGACTTCGGCAGAAAACCGAGCATTAATCCGAGCGTGAATCCGGAAGCCAAAAATCGAGGATGGTCGACGCCACTTATCGTCGCGCGAAAACTTTTCCAGACGCCAGGCCTTGGGCCCTCGAAAGCGTCGCCCGTGTTGCCAATCCAATCACTCATTCGATTTTATCCTTGAAAAATCACACGCGTTGAATGTTGACGATGAATCCCAACTCTATGCCAAAAATGACACAAATTGATACTCGCATTCGGCATGCTTTTAGAGAAATGGCTTTCCAATGTCGATACGAATCGCATTCATTAATGCTTGCATTTCGTTGCAACTGGAAATCGCTCCAACTGATTCAACTGACGCCATGAACTTATTGCACGCTGTCGCTGAAATCGAGAAATCGAGTCGTACAGACTCTGACACTGCGACATTTCGACAGCACATTGACACTTCACCGCACATAGCCAAAATCTCTTTCGCTGCATTTGTCGGAAAAACCACCTTTAAAGCCCGTTTCAAGGCTGATTACTGACCGTTACAATGCATCAACACGCGTTAGGCTGCAAATGAATTGATGACGGAAAAGGTCCGGCACACGGTCGGGCGGCTCAGCAGTAGACGTTTCGTAACTCAAAACAGCAACTCAGTTTGGAATACCAGGAATGACCAGCACAGCGGCAAAAGTAAGTTCGACAGCTTCCGACAGTGTTTTTGATATCTTTGCTGACGAATGGGGGCCAGAAAAGATCGTTTATATTTACGAACCAAGATGTGGTTTGCGAGGAATCGTGGTCATTGACAACACGAGCATTGGCCCAGCGATTGGCGGTATTCGCATGACGCCTACCGTGAACACAAAAGAAGTATTTCGTCTGGCCCGCGCGATGACTTGGAAAAATGCCCTCGCAGGTATTCCACACGGGGGAGGTAAAGCTGGAATAATAGCCGACCCCCGGCAACTCACGATGGAAAAGAAAGAGACCCTAATTCGCCAGTTTGCCAGGGGAATCGAAACGTTAAATCAGTATATTCCCGGGCCAGACATGGGTACCGATGAAACAGCAATGGCATGGGTCCGTGACGAAATTCGACGTTCCGTTGGTTTGAGTTCTGTATTGGGCGGAATTCCACTCGATCAGGTCGGTGCAACTGGATTTGGTCTAGCAGTTTGTGCTGAAGTCGCTCAAGATTTCGCGGGAATCAAACTCAAGGGAGCCCGTGTCTCGATCCAAGGGTTCGGGAACGTTGGACAACATGCAGCCCGCTATCTCGTAGACTCGAAGCGCGGCGCGGTCGTTGTATCTGCGACAGATTTGGCGGGAACGGTCTACAATCCTGATGGGCTGGACGTCGAAGAGCTATGTCGCTTGATGAAGAGTGGACAGAAAATAACTGACTACCGAGCTCCCGGTACCCAAATCTTGGAACGCAATGCCTTTATCGAATTGCCGGTAGACATTTTCGTTCCTGCAGCTCAACCTGACGTGATTACTGAAGATAACGCCCATCTTCTGAACTGCAAGTTAATTCTTCAAGGCGCAAACATACCTTGCACGAACGTGGCGGAAGATATTCTGCATGAGCGGGGCATTGTGAGTGTCCCGGATTTTGTTGCCAATGCTGGCGGCGTCATCTGCGGTTCTGTCGAGTATCACGGCGGAACCAAGACAGCGGCATTCCACGAGATCGAAGAAAAAATGAAGGAAAATACGTACGCCGTGCTGCGGAAAGCCACCACCGAAGGCGTCAAGACCCGCGACGCGGCACTCAACCTCGCAAAAGAACGCGTCAAAGAGGCCATGAGTTACCGCCGCGCCAATTAATTTTAATCCTTAACCATTCGCCTTTTTAGATTCACTACGTGTCGTTTGAGCGGAATTGCGTACCGTGCACTTCGTCGTCGGCTCGAGTCACTGTCACTATGCTGCCGCGAATATGGATTACCTTGACCGGCTGACCTTTGTCGATGAATTCGCCATCACTAACGACATCCAGGATGCGCTTTACAAACTTCACCAAGCCAGCGGGCCGCAATGGTGAAACGGATGTTCCCCAATCACCAACGGAAACATCAGGGTGTGCCGGCGGAGTCGGCTTACTTGATGTGCCAACAAAATCTTTGGATTCAGGTATCGCATCGACATCGAGACGAGGTACTAACACCATCTGATTGAAGATAGGAATTCGTCCGATTTTTTTCGTGACGAATGCCGCGCCCATGATCGCAATACAACACGCGCAAAGAATCACGACAATCGTTGACAAGAATTGATTCCATTGAGCGGCCGAATGCGGAATAACAAAATTCTGACTGGCCATCACAATGCTTGAGAACAAGAGCAACAACCCTAAGATCCCAGAAATTCCCCAACCGGGGATTACAAAGATCTCCATCAGGATGAAGGCAACTCCCGCAAGAAACAGAATGATTTCGAGCGATCCAGCCGTTCCACCCATGAATCGGCTCCAGAAAAACAAAACCGCGCACAAGGCAGAAATAACGCCACCGACACCAATTCCGGGTGCGGAAAGCTCCAAGTATAGGGCCAACAATCCAACGACGACCAGTAAGCCTGTGATCAAGGGATGCGCCAAAAAGTTAGCGACCGAATCTACCGTTTTGTGTCGAAACGTTCGCCATGCATCCGGATTGGCATTCAGTTCTTTTCCTAGTTGCTCGATGCTGTCAGCGTTCAATGCTGCCAATCCCAACTCGGCTGCGCGGCGCCCACTGAGCGTCATAAACAAATCCGCTTCGCTTTCGGGAACCGGCTCCCAAGGCAATTCAGGGTTCGGCTCAGCGGGCTTCAACGTCATGAATTCACGTTTCCCGCCTGCATCGACTTGCGAATAAACGCGGTCCTCCTTGATAATCATCGCTTCGATCAGTTCGGGCGAGTGGCCTTTGGTTTCGGCGAGAATGGTTCCAAAAGTTACAACATCCGACTGAATCTTCGCGGGCACAAATCGAAACGCGAAGAGGTTTGGATCCAGGTCAATGACGCCAATATCACCAATCCTTGCGGTTGGCGACATAATGATCTCATCGCAACCAAACGAGATGAGTGCTGCACCGCTAAG
>JAHEAM010000403.1 GCA_024642765.1 Planctomycetaceae bacterium | reverse complement strand
CGATTTGCCAAGGGCTTTTTGTTTATGATTTGCATCTTGAGCATTTTCTTCTTGGGCATTTTTTGGGGAACGAGTCGTGTTGTTTATGCCTCGACACGCCCCGCAGATTTCCGTTGGCAATTTATTGGGCAAATTGGTGTTGGATTGCCAGCTTTTCCGGCGTTGATCCAAGCCATGGTGGCCAAAGAGAATTCTGATCCGCTTTGGACCATCGCGGAACGTTACCCGATGAACAGAGTTATCGTTGACAATCGCCCGCTGCTTCGACCTGACGAGAATTCATTTCATCGACTCAAGAACGAATCTCCATTGAAACCCAATCAAAAATCGTACAAGGACGGTTTCATGGCCGCCCCGGCCTACGTCAATGCCAATGACAACGATGTCTTGAGCATGTGGCATATCGAATTAGGGCACTTTTTCGAAATTGGAACTCTTTACACACTTGTCGCCGGGCTGTTGAATTTCCTTGCGATCTACGATGCCTATGTCGGCCCCTTTATTGCAACGCCTCAAGACGACGATTATCAAGAGGAAACCAATTGATGAACGACTATTTGTATCTCGCAGCGCAACCCGTTTTGGCAGAAGTCACTCAATTCCCTCGAATTTGGTACGCAATGCCGCTCATCGTTGCGATCAGTTTGGTGTACGGCGCCACACGACACGAGCGAACCTACGATGTGCTGGTCAACGGATTCAAAACGTTTGCATGGATCATGTTTTTTGCACTCGTGATTTTGGCACTGATTTTGGCCGTTGGTTATTGGACTTGATCGACTAGAACTTCTAAATAATGTCTGACCTATTGTTGATCACAACGACATCGGACGATTCGGATTCGTTGGTTGCGATTGCTCGCTACTTGGTTGAAGAACGTTTGGCCGCATGCGCTCAAGTTGGCGGGCCATGTAAGAGTTACTATTTTTGGGATGGTAAGCTGACGGACTCTACCGAATTTTCCTTGACCGCGAAATCAACGGTTCTGTTATTTTCGGAGGTAGTACTGGCCATCAAAGGCCTGCATTCCTATACACTTCCAGAAATCATCGCAACGCCAATTCTTGATTGCAGCAGTGAATATCGTAACTGGGTTTTGTCGCAACTTAAAAGTAATCCGTGATTAAAGAACATCATTTTTTTGTACACCAATTCACAATCCCAAACGTGCCGACGCGCGAGAAAATGATTGATGGAGTAGCTGTCGAAGCGTTTGTACTATCGAGCAGCGATTGGCAAACGCCGTTTTCGTTATTGTTTGAGGAGACGCAGGCGCGAATCGACTCTACCGAGGGCGGCTATTGCGAAGGCGATGGAGCCTTTGGTTGGCATGCGGCAACGTTTCCAGAAACGGCATGTTGCGGAACAATCCACTGCATTGATGAGCGAATCATGTGTTTTGAATTTCACGCGCGATTGAAGCTGGACGCCTGGAACTATCTCCGTGAAGTCCTACAACTTGACGACCGAACGGCATTTCAATTCCCCGAACTTGGCGTAATGATTGGTCCAAAGTGCTTTCAACGCGTGATCGAAGCAGCGACAACTAATTAGTATTTTCATTGCCGAAGCAACGTTACAACCGCTCGCAAACGTAAGTCGCGACCGATTCGCGAATCGCTGGATCGTGCCACAAGTGTTCGATCCGCTTGGCAAACGCAGCTCTATTCTTGTTGATCCGTTCGAGGACCGGTTGCCGAATTTGTTCCTTAGTGAGCTGGAAAACTTCGGCGGGAATTTGAGCGTATTGAATCGCAATTTCGAAAGCACGTTCCAGCACTCTATCTCCTGTCTCCAGCTCATCTGCAAAACCCGCTTGAAGCGCTGCTTCGTTTGAAAACGATGCGCCACTTGTTACGACTTGCTGCAAGAATTGCGGCGCAACAGCGAACCGGAACGTCTCGATACCTTCGGCGGGCAGTGCCAGGCCGACTCGTAATTCGGGCATGCCAATCTGAGAGTCCCTCGCCAAGACGCGATAGTCACATGCCGACGCCAAGACACATCCACCGGCTAGCGCGTGTCCAGAAATTGCGCCCAACATTGGTTTTCGAAACGTCAACGCCGTTCGAAACAAACCGCTCAGAGCCGGCAAGAATTCGTCGACGTATCTTGGAGGCTCACGAACCAAACGCTTCAGATCGACTCCCGCAGAAAACACTTTTGCGTTTCCCACCAGAACCACCGCCCGGACCGAATCATTGTCGGCCAGTTCGTTGAGCAATCGCGTCAACTCAACGCTGAACTCAATATCCATCGCATTGACTTTGCCGTGGCACATTTTCGCAACAGCAATCTCTAAATCGATTTGAACATCAATCATCGATCGTCAATCATTTTTGAGTGGCCTGCATCCATTCGACATGTCATACCCGCGTTTATTCGTCGCGAAGTGCCATCAACAAGCGAACAACGTACCAAGCCAAAAGAGCAACTGAGGCAAACAACGCCAGTGCGGCAGCCACATACTGTTCCGTATTGTAATGATGCAAGACATTCGACGTTTGGTACAAAATGTAACAAGAAGCAAAACCAATCATTGCGATCGAGAACCACATCCCCAACGAAACTTGGAGAAATACGGATGCAATGATCGCTGCGAACGCCAGTAGCCCAGCGATCCAAAGGACTTTACCCATCCAAGATAAATCCGCGCGCGTCACAAACACCATCAGGGTCATCCCCACAAACAAAATCCCTGTAATCAAACCGGCTTTTGGAGCAATCGAGGGATCCACACGCATCGCAATCGCGAGCAACGGCAAAAAAATTACCGCTTCGGCGACGACATAAAGGATCAAACCAGCATATTGCATCGCTCGACTTGTTTGACTTTGAGCCCAAGAATTGGCCAGCCAGCTTACACCCATAAACAACCCAAGGACAATTAGCCAGGAATATCGACCTGCTAAAAGCCCCAAAATTTTCTCGGCAGGTATCGTCGTCAACAAAACGGCTTCAATCGCAACGAATGCCAAAACGGCTCCTGCAAGGTGCATGTAGGTCTTGCGAATAAAGAGCGTTCGCACCGAAACAGATTGCTCCGCAACAGAATGCGAATTTCCCAACACGGCATAAGGATTGGAGTTATCGAACATGGGGAGTGGTCCCTGTTTGCATTTGGTAAACGAAGATTCTTTCTGAACAACGACCTATTCTAACATTTGAACCGAGTATTAACAGTTTGAATTGAAAGAATTTGCGCCGTGTTTTTGGCATCCAACAAACTATCTCTGCGGTACAAAGGGTAACATCTGGGGATACAAAGTCGCATTGCCGCGATCGGTGGTTGCGATAGAATATAAACCCACCAAACGACTTAAGCCTAAAACTCGTGTGAGTCATCCGTTTTCCATGGAAGACGTTCACTGCAACCCACAAGACCTATCGCCGGTGCAGCCGCTCACTCACGTATCGCGTTGGGCCGCTAGTTTGAGCAAGCCTTGGGCAAGTCGCTTTAATCAAAACGCAAGACTCATTATTAATACGGAGTAGGAAACAATGTTGGGACGCAAAACAAGTTACTTGACAATCGAAGGGCTGAATTGCCTTGTAAAGGCGACTATGTTCTTCGGAACGATCATCGCATGTGTTTTTGCTGCTAACAGCATTGTGTGTGCAACGGCGACTATGGTTCAAGACGCCCCAGCTACAGCACCTGCAACGACCGCGAGCATCGGCTCGGTTCAAACGAAGTCGCTTGCCGAACTAAAAAAGGAATGGGGAGATTTGCAAATCCAAATTGAAGCCCTGCGAATGAGATTTGAAAATACAAATGACGTTGTCCAACGCGACGACATGCGCAAGGAGTACGCAAGTCTAAACGAACGTTCCGCGGATCTTATCGACCAAATGCGAAATGCATGCTTGAAATCAGTCGAATCCGATGGCCTTGCAGAGGATGTTACCCGTACGTTGTTAGGTATTATGACGAACGATGCCAACAAGGGCCGCGATGAAATGGTACTTAACGCAGCCGATGCACTGATCGCAGCCGGCATCGATCCGCAGTATTGGGTGATCGCCGCCAAGATCGAGCGGTTGCAAATTCCAGCCAAAGAAATCTTTGAAGAGATTCAAATTCGGCATCGCGAACATAAGGCCGACGATTTGCCGATCATCAAAATTGTGACCAAC
>JAHEAM010000402.1 GCA_024642765.1 Planctomycetaceae bacterium | reverse complement strand
GAATTGGAGCGACGGTTGCGCGGCCGAAAATCGGATGATGATGAGGCGATTCGTCGTCGACTGGAAACGGCTCGAATGGAAATGGAAGCCGCGAGTTGGTATCAACATGATGTTGTCAACGAAAACGTTGACGACGCCGTATCGGAAATCTGTCAGATTCTAGAATCGTATCGAGAAAAAAACGCATGTACGAAGAACTAAAGGAAGAATCGATTGTTCGCAAAGTTGGCGGACGATTCAAACTATCCACTTTGATTCAGAAGCGATTGGTTCAGCTCAATCGCGGTGCACGCCCTCTTATCAACACCAACTTGACTGACAAAATGGCGATCGTCTTGCAAGAGATTGAGCAAGATAAGATTTTCCTAGACACGTCAAACCAGGTCCGGCTTTCGGATTCTCCAGATTTCATTGATGCACCGGAACTGGATTTGGACGATCTGTAGACCTGGCGTGTGATTGTGGCGTATCGAACGATGTTGTGATGCGCCATTTCGGTTTCTCGAGGAGCCCAGTCGTTGTCGCAGTCGCAGTCTGAAATAGTAGTTGGCGTTGGCGGAGGTGTAGCCGCCTACAAGACGGCAGCTCTCGTGAGCCTACTCGTGCAACAAGGCGTTGGCGTGACGGTTGTCATGACGCATTCGGCAACTGAATTCATCGGTCCAGCAACTTTTGCGGCTTTGACCGGACGACAACCCATTTTGGAAATGTTCGACCCACGATTTCCATTGGGTCCCCATATCGAATTGGCTCGATCGAGTTCGCTGCTGTGTATCGCGCCCGCAACGGCAAACATTATCGGTAAGGCTGCAAACGGAATTGCCGACGATTTATTGAGTACGCTTTACCTTTGCCAGACCGGGCCTGTTTTGTTTGCGCCGGCGATGAACTGTGAAATGTGGGATAAAGCCTCGGTACAACGGAACGTTCGGCGTTTACAAGATGACGGCGTCAACTTCGTTGGGCCGGAGTCGGGTTGGTTAAGTTGTCGGACTTCGGGTATTGGACGAATGAGCGAACCCGATACCGTCGCGAAAACCATCCTTCAGATTCTTGGATGATGCGTGATAGCCAATGAAAATTCTTTTAACCTCTGGCCCCACGCGACAGTATCTCGACCCTGTTCGGTTCATCAGCAATGCCTCGAGCGGCACGATGGGCCGAGAGCTAGCTCAAGCTGCGATTGATCGTAACCATGAAGTAATTGTTGTGTCCGGGCCGGTCAAGGTCAGCTATCCATCGGAAGCAGAAGTCATTTCCGTTGAAACGACTGAGGGAATGTTGGAGGCCTGCTTGCGTGAATTTCCTTTTTGCGATGGCTTGATTGGTGCCGCAGCTCCTTGTGACTATCGGCCCGTTTCAGTTTCCAATCAAAAAATCCGCAAGACCGGAGAACCAATCGATCTGCGACTGGTCGAAACTGAGGACATTGTTGCAACCCTTGGGCAACAGAAACGCGCCGACCAGTGGACTCTAGGATTCGCCTTAGAAACCGAAGACGCGCACTTCAGAGCGATCACCAAACTACAAAAGAAACTCTGTGACGCAGTTGTGGTGAATGGACCATCCGCAATCGATTCAAACACTAATAGCATCGAAATCGTCAATCACGCCGGTGAGATCATCCTGGCCTTGAGCGGTTCAAAAATGGATGTCGCCGAAGCGATAATCTTGTACGTCGAAGAACATCTAGCGAAGTAGTGCCTGCATGGCCGCGAAAACACCAACACCAAAATCCGATTCCCCAGAACAAAAGGCTTCGCGCGGAGCATTGCTGGTTATTTTCCTGACCGTTTTTATTGATTTGTTAGGGTTTGGAATCGTCTTGCCGTTATTGCCGCTCTATGCCGAGCAATTTTCCTTCGATGAACATGGCTGGCAAATCGGCGCATTGATGGCGAGCTATTCGTTGATGCAATTTATTTTCGCACCCATCTGGGGTTCGGTCTCGGATCGGGTAGGTCGTCGCCCGATCATAATCATGGGCATTTCTGGTTCGGTCGTTTTTTATACGCTATTTGCGTTTGCGGCAATGAATGAGAGCTTTTTCGGATTACTGATATCTCGAGTTGGTGCTGGAATTGCGGGTGCAACGATTCCGACGGCTCAAGCTTACATCGCGGATACAACGAGTCGCGAAAATCGAACGCGAGGCATGGCGTTAATCGGAATGGCGTTTGGATTGGGATTTGCGTTTGGACCAGTTTTTGCTTGGACTGCCATTCGTGATAACGTAACCGCGGATTTAGGCGCGGGGCCCGGATTTCTGGCTGCGGGTTGTTCGTTCGTGGCCTTGATGCTTGCGATCTTCAAGCTTCCGGAACCGAAACGCCACGCCACTCGCGAGCGTGCCGCCTGGTGGAGTTTGGATGCCTGGAAACAAGCGTTTTCAAGTCGAAGCATGTCCGCATTGATCGGAGGATTTTTCGTCTGCATTCTGGCGTTTGCACTTTATGAAACAAGCCTAAGCATGTTACTGCGCGGTTCGGAAGATTTTTCAAACCGGCCGTTTACGTTCACACCTAAACAAATCGTCCTTACGTTCGCAATCATCGGGTTTTTGGCGGCATTTTACCAAGGGGCTATTGTCAGGCCACTTTCAAAACGAGTCTCGAATCCCGTTTTGGCAATCTCGGGTGCTGCGATCGAATCACTTGGTTTTATGATCATGGCGCTAGCGACGTACCAGGCGTCGTTGGTCTTGCTAGGCGCATCGATCCTAGTCATTGGTGCAGGCTACGGTTGTTTACAACCCTCATTATTCTCAATGTTGTCCCGATGGGCGGACCCGGAGCGTCAGGGTGCCGTTTTGGGAGTTGGGCAAAGCGCAAGTTCTATGGCTCGGATCTTGGGAGCCCTGTTTGCCATCCCATTGATCAAATACCAAGTGCAATTGCCCTATGTCTTCGCCTCGACCATGATGGCGCTAGGATTGGTTGCGATCGTTCTTGCCGTAAAAAGTGGTCGCGATTTCGGCATGGAAAATTCGGAAGCGGCGAAATCCGAATAAAATCCATCCATTTGATTTGTTTAGGCCGCCGATTGTTTCGAATTGCGATCCTCATCAACGATTCGCAATTCGTCTTGTTTTTCGAAGCGAGCAAACAATCGATTGAAATAATGACTTCGGCAGAGAAAACCCATCGTTAAGATGCCAATGGATGCACCGACCAAAACATCGCTAGGCCAATGAGCGTCGAATTCAATTCGTTGAGCGCACCCAAGAATCGCCATGGTCACGAACAGACCTCGTCCTCGTCCCAGCAACCACATCAATCCCAAAGCCAATCCAGCTGCTGCCGCCGAATGCCCGCTCGGAAATGACTGCAATGCATTTTTTGAATTAAGTGCAAATGCCATCGCGGGGTCGGCCCAAGAGACAAGACTCAGCCAAGTATTGTGAATGACCGTTGCGGAGTCCTCGAATGCACTTGGTCGCATACGGACCACGCTGATTTTAAGTGCATGCACAATCAACGAACTTAACAATAGTCCGACAACAACTCGCGGGATACGCCGCCGCACATCCGGAACGAGAATCCAAGTCGCAAAAAGAATAAATACAATACCAAATCCATGCGCAAAGAACTCGGTCAGCGCGAAAAACCGCCGCAGGTCGCCACCCATACCATCAGCGTCCAGCCATGCCGCGACAACACCATCCCAAGGCTGAATCAACAAGCCGACAATCCCCAAAAACAAACCCAATTTCCCGCAACCGATCCACGAGTTCGACGCGTGGCGTGTAGGATTTCCGGCTGCTGATCGGTTATCTAGATACAAATTCATCTACAAATCTTGAAGTTTTTCCGTGTTTGTGCCAAGGCCAATCAGACATCGAAAAGTTCAAATCCAATTATTGAGATCGAATAAACGCATGCAAAATGTACTTTTACTTGATTGATTTTGTGTGGCAAATTCTAACGTTTGAATGCGTCTTGACGAAATTCGATTTCAAAATCACAATCGGCAATTCCCCTGAACGACACCGCGAATGCGAACACTACCCTTATGCCGAACAGTTTTGACCACGTTTCGAAATTAGATTCGAAATTGACTAACGAACAACTCGAACTCGTAGAATCCTGCCAAAAGCTGATAGGAATTGAGTTCAACGACCCTAGTGTTCTGTTGGAGGCGA
>JAHEAM010000401.1 GCA_024642765.1 Planctomycetaceae bacterium | reverse complement strand
CAAATTCTTGCTCCAACGAATCATTGCGTTGGCGATAGTTGCTGCGGCACTATTGTCGCTAATCATTTACAGCCAAACGCGACCCGTGCGGGCTTACGTTTCGGGAGTTATCGAAGTTGACGAAATTCGACTGGGGTCACGCGTCGGGGGACGGGTGCGTGATTTGCACGTTTCGGAAGGCGACTCCGTCGAGACCTCAATGGCTCTGGTCGAATTCGAGCCATTCGAATTAAACGAACGCGAACAACAAGCGATAGCGCTGCTTGCGGAAAGCGAAGCCTCGCTCAAAAAATTCATGGCTGGGATGCGCAACGACGAAATCGCCCAAGCCAAGGCACGCTTTAATCGAGCCGCCGCCGAACTTAGCCTAGTTCAAGCTGGCCCGCGTCCCGAAGAAATTGCAGCCGCCCAAAACCGCCTGTCGGCTGCCAACGCCGAGTTCTTGTTGGCACAACGCGACAACAAACGGACAGTGGAACTGTACGAGGCCCGCTCGATTCCCAAATCCGAGTTCGACCAATCAAGCGAACGCCTTGAGTCCGCCCGCGCGCAAGTGGACTTGCGCAACAATGAACTGAAAATCTTGCAATCGGGGTCGCGCGAACAAGAAATCCTCGCCGCCAAAGCTGCCGTGGACGAAACTCAGGCGGCTTGGCAGATGGCACAGTCAGGCTACCGTGTCGAAGATAAAGAACAAGCTGCCGCTGCACGCGATGCTGCTAAAGCCGCACTCGACGCAATCCGGCAGCAGAAGAAGGAACTTGTTCTTCGCGCCCCCTCCCATGGCGTCATTGATGCGCTCGACTTACAACCTGGTGACCTAGTCGCACCAAACGCGCCCGTCTTGACGATGCTTTCTCGCGATCGGATGTGGGTACGAGCTTATGTGCCACAACGCTTCATGCAACTTGCGGTCGGGCAATCAGTTCGTGTAACCCTCGACAGCTTTTCCAATCGAGATTTCACTGGACGTATTACGTTTGTTTCGGGACAAGCCGAATTTACTCCAAGTAATGTCCAAACTCCGGACGATCGCGCGCGACAAGTCTACAGGATTCGTGTCCAACTCGACGGCGATCTGGAAATGCTCCGTCCCGGGATGACCGCAAACGTTTGGCTTGAATCATTGAAGGGCCAATGATGGACAGCCCTATTGAAAACAATACGGTCATCGATGTCCAAAATTTGTCGCGCAGTTTTGGAACGCTAACAGCTGTTGATGATGTCTCCTTTCAAGTGAAACGCGGCTCGATTTTCGGATTGCTAGGCCCGAATGGCAGCGGCAAGTCGACGATTATTCGAATCTTGCTTGGCATCCTCCCGCCTTCAACCGGATCGGCGCGAGTCCTCGGAATGGACGTGGTCCGCGACTGCGAACAGATCAAGCCGCGCATTGGCTACATGTCACAACAATTCAGCTTGTATACAGACTTAACCGTTCAAGAAAACATCGATTTTTATGGACGCATTTATGGGCTGAGTCATCAACGTCTCATGACACGCCGCAATGATGTCGCTGAATTGACTGGAATCGGTGATCGCATGGGCCAACTTGCCGGTACACTATCTGGCGGATGGAAACAACGCTTGGCCTTAGCTTGCTCGTTGATCCATGAACCCGACTTAATTTTTTTGGACGAGCCAACGGCCGGAATTGATCCGGTCGCGCGACGCGACCTGTGGGATTTATTGTTCAACCTTGCGGGAAAAGGCGTAACGTTGCTGGTCACGACGCACTACATGGACGAAGCCGAGCGCTGTACTGATGTCGGCTACCTTTATTTATCACGACTGTTGTTGCTCGGCAAACCGGAACACCTAAAAAGCCTACCTGAGGTCACGCCGAAAGGTTTGCAACGCTTCGACATTAAAATCCCAAATCCCACTCGCAACTTGGCACAATTGCGACTGATCGAGGGCATCCATGACGCGACTTTGTTTGGCGAAAGAATTCACTTGCTAGTCGATCAGCGACTTGAAACGAGTCGCATACCGGAATTTCTAAAGATTGACCGTAACGAAGTCGAAATCCGCGAAACCGCTCCAACGTTGGAAGATGTTTTCGTTTCACTCACGCGGCTGGCCGAAGCGCAGGGGCCTGATTCAATTTCAAAACCAATCGAGACCACAACAGAAACGGCTGACACCGAGGAAACTTCGCCAAAAGAATCGCAAGCGAACAACTTGAACTTGGATTCCAATGCTGCGCCTTCGGCATTGCCAAGGCCACCAGGCAAGCGGGCGTCAAGTCAATCTGATCTGAACGGCTTGTGGGCGATTCTTGTCAAGGAGTTTTTTCATATTCGTCGCCAGCCTACGACGCTATTCTTCATGCTTCTTGTGCCCGCGATTCAAACGATCATTTTCGGCTATGCCATCAATACACAAATTGAAAACATTCCAACCGTCATCTTGGATCACGACGGGCGAACGCAATCTAAATTGCTTGTGGAAAAATTCATAAATACACGTCGATTTCGTCTGGTGGAACGCGTCTACGATATTTCCGACTTTGAAAACATGCTGCAATCTGGGCGAGCCAAAGTCGGCATTGTTATCCCCCCAAATTTTAGCGAAGGGTTGCTGCGAGGTGAAAAAGTGGACTTGCAAGTACTGATTGATGGCAGCGATTCCCAAGTCGCAACGACCGCTCAAAGCACAGCACAATTGTTGGGGCAAACGGTTTCGATTCAGATGGCACGTAACAAAGGCGACGCCTTGCAACTCGCACCGGCACGCAATGCGGAAGGCACTGGAGTATTGCCAATCGAGGTTCGCTCGCGAATGCTATACAACCCCGATTTAGACAGTTCGCATTTCTTCGTTCCGGGATTGGTTGGCGTTATTCTGCAGCTAGTGACTTTGTTCTTGACTTCATTCGCGATCGTGCGAGAACGAGAGCTTGGAACATTGGAACAACTGTTTGTGACGCCTGTCGGTCGCACGGGTTTGATGATGGGCAAGCTCTTACCCTATGCGATCGTTGGCATGGTCGAGGTGTTGATCATGTTGGTGGTTATGATTTACGTTTTCAGAGTGCCAATCAACGGCAGCATCACATTGCTGCTATGGCTGTCACTTCTGTTTACGATTTGCTCACTTGGCCTGGGCCTGTTTATCTCTACGATCGCAAGGGCTCAGCTGGAGGCATTCCAATTTGCGTTCATCATCATGCTGCCATCGATTCTGTTATCAGGCTTTGTCTTTCCGCGTGAAGAAATGCCTTTGCCGATTTATTTGATTTCGTTTGCGCTGCCTGCAACCTATTTCATTGAGATACTACGAGGAATCATTCTACGCGGAGCCGATCTGCCAGATATTTCAAGTTCGGTGGTTGGTCTTTCGATTTGCTGTATCGTCGTTTTGACGGCCAGTATCCTGCGTTTCCATAAACGCCTATGACCTATTCTCAATTGACTGCCTTGAATGGAATCGGCATTCCACCGCGAGAAAGGTATAGGCAATAAAGTTGATGATTGTGAAAGCCGACCGCCATGCCGATCAAAGTGATCGCAACAATATAGCCAACAATGAAAACCAGGAGCCCAGCCAACAATACTATGGGCGCGACCAATGCGATAACCAGGAAGCCAAGGATCAACTCCATCCAAACCAGTCCGATAAACTGTCGTACAAAGCCAAAATTAAACGACTTGCCGAAATCTTGCCCGAGTCCCGCACGAATTGAAAACGGAATCAAAATCAAGTTCAGCACCAAACCGGCTCCAAGTGAAACCAAAATCATTGCGATAATTACCGTGACGCCTATTGCGGGAGATGAATTGGTTCCCGCCGCAGCGAACGAAAACATTAATCCGAACACAAGAAGCAAGCTGATAGGCACCATCAACAAGCCTACGACCAAAGCAACCAAAAATGGCCAAACACCTCGCGACAGATAATAAGAAAACCGATCGAAAGAAAAATCTGGGTAAACGCCACCCCCCTGCCGGATCAACGTTTCAGAAATTTCGTATTGATAACCCAATAACACAATCGGCCCGATGACTGGAATGATTTGGATGGCCGTACACAGCAACAAATTAACGATGCCATTAGAACTTTCAAACAAAAACGAAAAATTGCGCAAATAACCAATCTGGAAATTCTTGTAGCTTACCGTCTCTTGTGGCTTGGGTTGCATGTTGACCGATTCATACG
>JAHEAM010000400.1 GCA_024642765.1 Planctomycetaceae bacterium | reverse complement strand
TGGAATGACATTCAACTATTCGATGGACATTATCTCCATCTCTTGAAATTGGAACTACGCATGAAATTTGGCCTAAGTTTTTTGGTCATGACGGTATTTGCAGTACCCTGCATCGCCCAGGAGGCTGCAACTGCGCAGCCCTTGAAAGTCACGCTGGAAACCATCACAGGTGAGATACGTGAGGCCGAATTGTATTCCATCAATGGTGATGGAGAGTTGTTATCCGGCAAAGGTTCTTCAATGCAAGTCAATTTGGCAGACTTGCTTTCGATCGCAGTGCGTGAGACGAAAACGCAAACTCCAACTACTTCTGCTCGTTTATTGCTGGCTGGCGAACGCCAAACAACATTGGGCGTCGATTCGGTTACTTTCGATGGCGATCTGGTATTCTTCCAAAGCCCTATTGTTGAGTCACCGATCAATGTGACTGGCTTGCAAGCAATCGTTTGGAAAGATGACGCCCGCGTCGAGCAAGCGCTTGGCGATCCCTCAGCAGAAAATGACAAAGTCGTGGTTAACACTGGCGATGAAGTCACGATTCTGGATGGCATTCTAGAATCAATCACGGCCGAAAAACTATATCTCAATTACGAAGGCAAATCACGAACAATCAATACCGACAAAGTAATGGCAGTTGTTCTCGCAAAACTCGCTGAAACTCCGACGGGAGAAACAGAAGTCATTACAGAGTTTACAAACGGAGAACGAATTCGCAGTCGCCTTGACTCGTGGCAGCAGGAAAAGCTCACTTTGCGAGTGGGTAATGCCAAGTTAATTGCAAATGTCGATCATGTCGCGCGGCTGGAAGTTCGATCTAATCGTATCGTTTTTCTTTCGGATCTAGATCCTGTCGAAATAGAGGAAAGCACTCAATTTGCGCCGATTCGTTCTTGGCAGCGCGATTCAAGTATCGAACGCAATCCGCTCAAACTCCGACTTGGGTCAGATCCGTCTTTGACCGAATTTCGTCGGGGCTTGGGTACGCAATCGTTTTCCCGACTTGTCTTCGCGAATGAACGAAACTTCGATCGTCTCGTCGGAATCGTCGGGATTGATGCGGAAACGATGGGCAAGGGTAAGTGTGTGGTTCAAGTGCGAGCCGATGGAATTGAACTTTGGAAATCGATACTCGCAGGTAATCAGCCTGCTGTTCCGCTTGACATCGATGTTAGCGGTTTCGAACGAATAGAATTATTGATTGAGGCTGGCGAACAACTGGACCTAGCCGACCATGTTGATTGGGCAAACATCCGATTTTTGAAGACCAAATGAACATGATCCCAAAAACTCGAATTGGCCAAACGGACATCGATGCGACGCGCATCGCGCTCGGCCTGTGGCCGATCGCAGGAATGACCAGCCTCGAGGTCAACCAGGCAGACAGCCTAAAAACAATTCATTCTGCCTTAGAACATGGCGTCAATTTCTTCGATACAGCATTTTGCTACGGCACTGATGGCGAGAGCGAACATTTATTAGGCCAAGCGATTGCGACCTGTCGCGATTCCGTCGTTGTTGCGACCAAAGGTGGCGTGCATTGGGCCACAAACGGCAGTCGCGTGAATGACGCTAGCCCTTCGCGACTACTATTTGAATTCGAGGAAAGTTGCAGACGTTTGGGAACAGACTTCGTGGACGTTTTGTATTTGCACAGCCCTGATCGTGTGACCAACATCGAACGGTCGGCGGAGTTTTATGTCGAACTGAAATCTCAGCATCGTATTCGCGCTGTAGGCCTTTCGAATGCAACACTCGATGAGACGCGACGATTTCATTCCGTTTGTCCGATCGACGTCTTGCAGCCACGTTACAACATGCTGCAACGTGATATCGAAACCGATCTTTTGCCATGGTGTCAAAAACAAGGCGTTTCTGTCGCGGCCTATTGGCCACTAATGAAGGGCCTGCTCGCTGGAAAGATCCGTCGAGGCCATCAATTTGATCCCGCCGACAAACGCCTGACCTACCCAGTCTTTCAAACACCCCAGTGGGATCGCGCTCAAGACCTGTTGGACGCCCTAGAACAGATAGCCATGACACTTGAGATCTCGGTTGCTCAGCTTGTCATCGCTTGGACGCTCGCCCAACCGGGTATCAGCGTTGTGCTCGCCGGCGCCAAACGCCCATGGCAAATCGAAGAGACAATTGCAGGTGCATCTGTTAAACTGCCTGTATCAATTCAATCGCAAATTAACGCAGCCCTATTGGAAAACGCGATTGAACAAGGTTAGTCCTTTCCATATTTCAAACTTAATCGCGTGCCAAATCGAACGTCCAAAAACAAACAGCATTCAGGGAGAACACCCACTGATCGCTTCGACGACTACTTACAAAGTCGCGGGATGCGGAAGACACAACAACGCAAGACCGTTTTGGATGTTGTTTTTTCGTCGCCAGAGCATTTTGATGCTGACCAACTGCAGGAGCGTTTGCCACCGAAGGGATCAACAGATTTCGTCAGTCGCCCAACCGTCTATCGAACGCTTTCGGAATTCGTCGATGCCGGATTGTTAAGGAAGTTTGAACTTGACGGTCGCTCGGTATACGAACACGATTTGGGCTACCCGCAAAACGATCATTTGTACTGTATGGAGTGCCGCAAGCTAACAGAGTTTAGCTCGCCCGAGGTCTCGAACTTCGCTGCGCAAGTTAGCGCAGTTCATCAGTTTCAGATGCGAGGTCACCGCTTGATTATTCGGGGTGTTTGCGCAGATTGTCGCCAAAGGAAACGCCGCCAACGCCGCCCCGTAGATTTGATTTGATCACGTGTTAGCAAATGCAACAGCCCTAGTTCGTCGCGTTGACTTCGTCGCTGTGAGTGCCTCCGGTTTATTTTTCGTCTTTCACAACTCGAATTTCGACGGTTTGAAAATCGATGGGATGGCTTTCCGATTGCAGTGAAATCGTGCCGCCCTCAAGCTGCACCTTGCCATCGACGATTAATGGTTCGGCAGACTTGTCGTTTGGATCAAGTTGAGGTCGGTTGTATTCCAAAACAACTTTGTCATTAACTAAATGCCGGATGACTTTATTGCCGCGAACTTCGATAGTAACTGTCACCCATCCTTCGCCATGAAAGGTTGGTGCCGTTGAATTGGTACAATGTCGTTTGATCAATTCGCCTGCCATCTCAACGTGGGTTCCGGGCGTGCAGAGATTCGCAGTGGGCCGATCGTTCGTGCCATCGCCACCCAACAATTGAACTTCAATTGAAACGGGAAAGTCCTGATCTTTGGTCATGGACTCAGCTGACTGACCATGGACCATGACGCCGCTGTTTCGTATGGCCCAACCGGGTCCCTCACCACATTGCTCGCCAACAAAGCGATATTTGACTCGAAAGTCGTATGAGGAGTACGGCGTTTCGTAGAACAGGTGTCCGAATTTTGCTCCAAACTTTTCGTAGCCGTCGTAACGCACCTTCAGCAGACCATCTTCGACACGAAACGTATTGCCGAAATTGTCGCCCAGCTCGTGATATCGAATTTTGGGCGTCCAGCCGGTCAGATCTTTGCCGTTGAAAAGCGACACCCATTCGCCTATTACTTCTGTTTTAGGCTTCGCCTCGGGCTTCTGCGTTGCCGAAAGAGTTTTTTCCGACTGAGCTGGCGTCTCCTGACCTAGAGCCAAACCCGAAAGAATCAAACTTAGCGCCCACCCAGTGAACAAACCCAAAACCACTCGCATCAATATCACCTTTCATAAAAAACGACTTGTGAGCCCGTATCATATCACGAAAATTCAGAGAATTGCTGGCTTTTGAGCCGCCTTTTCCTAACCCAAGCCCATCTTTCGATTTTCGATCAAGGATTCTGGTAACAAAAGTCGATTTTCATAAAGGTCGATTTAATCGGAATATATTGCCCAATCGGAACAGTTGCTTGCCCTGCAATTCAACTTTCCAAAGCAAGGTGAGTGAAAATGAGACTGTTGCCCATCTTTTTTGCTATCACCTATTTCGCAACTGAGATTTGCAGCGGATGTCAAAATCCGATATCGGTTTCTCCCGAATTGAATTGGGAAACGATAACAAATCCAGAATATTCTGCTGATTTCGAGGCAGACAATTCATTCTCGGTAGAAGATTTCAATGCTGAGCAGAGCAGTTTGCAATCTGGCTCGCCAGCTAATTGGTTTTTGCAACTTGATACACCCTATTCCTACCAGAT
>JAHEAM010000399.1 GCA_024642765.1 Planctomycetaceae bacterium | reverse complement strand
ATTTCGTAATGTTTGCGTTTGATGATGAGTATCTCTACTTGGCTTGCCGTTGCACTAAATTGGACAATACAAACTATCCGAAATCCGATGCCGCGCGTACTCGCGATCCTGAAATGAAGTTCACCGATCGAATTGTGATTTCGTTCGACATCGATCGAGATTGCGGTTGGCCACTTCGATTCTCAATCGACTCAGGCGGCAACGCAGGCGAGAGTTGCGGGCAAAGTTGTGAATTTGATCCGCAATGGTTTGTGGCAACTAGCCAAACCGAACGCCACTGGATGGTCGAAGCTGCGGTGCCCTTGAGCGAACTTGGACAGTCGGAGATCCTTAACGACGAATGTTGGCAAGTTGGAATGGCGCGGTGTGCATCCCGTTCAACAAACAATCTTTGGGATTTTCCGTCGCCTAAGGTTCTCGAAAGGGGAGAGCAGGGGCTTTGGGCGTTTCCAGAGGTTTGCGATGATGGCTACCGGGATCTCGTTTTCCGTGATTTGAGCTCCGTTTCTGCTAGCCCTGCTGACCAAACGCAACCTTCAACAAATACGATCGAAAACCGTCCGCAAAACTAACTATTCGCATTGCTTCAATTCTGGAGAACCTTTACAACCACGTCTACGTAAATTTCAAACGAACGTGTTCGTGCCACAAGGAATGTGAATACGAGCACTAATTAGATTTCCTTCAATCTGATTGGTTGGAGGAAAAGTTATCTTCTGGGTTGTGACCCAAAAAATTCAATTAGCTTTTGATGTCAAGGAGGACAAACGTGAAGAGTCATTTATTTCTTTCGGTAATCGCTGTTGCGATCTCTTTGTTGACCGGTAATGCAGCATCCGCGCAAGGCATTGTTGCCGTTCTCGATGTGGCTGAAGTTTTCAACAAGAATTTAGAATTTGATACGCAAATGCAGAGCATTCGTACCGAAGCCGATTCGTTGAAAGATATTATTCAGGGAGAACAAGAAAAGATTCGAAGCGAGGCGGCGCAGCTTCAGGGCATGCCAGTCGGCTCGTCCGAGCGGAACCAACTTGAGGCCTCGCTCGAACAAAAACAAACTGCGTTGCGAACCAAGGCACGTCAGGCCGAAACTGATCTGTTGGCGAAAGAGGCGCAACTCTACTACGCGACCTACCAAAAAATGCAACAGGTCGTTGCTCGACTTGCTGAAACGAATAACGTCGCATTGGTCTTGCGATTTGATGGTGCTCCCATCGACAAGAATAATCGTGCTGAAGTCATCATGGGAGTTAACCGCGCCGTAGTCTTTCAAAATAAAGTTAACTTGACTGAGTTGGTCGTTGCGGAAATGGGGCCTGTTGTCGCGGCAGCACCTTCCGATACGCAAATCAAATAAGTGCCGTCATTGAACAGCATTCAATTGCTAATCAGTTAACACTTTGTAGCCTGATTCAAAAGCACAAAAAGCCGCGCGGGTCAAGTCTGGTCTGCGTGGCTTTTTGTTTGATTGGGCGTTGGGATGTGTGTCGAATACTTGGTTCACTTTGATGAATCAGACCGACAGCCTGTCCGCTATTGCAAATACCACGCAATCGGCAGTCTGCGCAGACTGAGCGGAGTTCGTTGTTTGCGGGAACTGCATGACTAGGTTTGGTTGATTGCTTTCTTTTGTTAGTCTATTGATTCAACACAAGTGTTTTTGATTTCAATGGATTGGTCGAGCAGCAGATTTGAGTGGGATTTCAGACGACAAAGGTTGAACGACATACATCCATGCCCAATATTCTTGTTTTTGAAGATTCGTTGGTCGACCAGCTGTACCCGATCACCACAGGTCGCCCGGCGTTTGCGATTACGATTGCGACGTATCAGTTGCACGAATTGCTGGCTCGGATTGGCGGCCGGCTCACTGCATTCGTTCGCCCGCATCTCCGCGAATTAGTGCGTGTTGACTATCTGGATTGTGATGACCGATTAGGTTCTGATTCGTTAACGTTGATCGTGAATGCACGTTGCGTACCCACGCTCGAAAATCTCTCGTGCCTGTCAAGTCTGATTGATGAGCAGCGGCCTGCGGTGATGCGCTATCAACAACAACTAGCTGCAGCTTTGATACCGACGTCACAGATGACTGAGTTGGCGTTGGAAGGTGATGTCACAAGGGTTGAAAATGCGTTGGACGTAATCGTCGCGTCTTTGCCAATAATCGATCGCTCACCAACGCTTTTGGAGTACCCCCACAATGTCGTTGCCGAGAACATGAAAGGGTTTTCAGCGAACTTGAACGATCGCATTGCGCAGGGAGACTACCTTGAGATTTCCGATGGCGTGTTTGTTGCGCCTTCGACCAAGATCAGTGATTTTGTGGTGACTAACTCTCGAACGGGCCCGATTGTGATCGAAGCCGATACCGTGGTTGGTCCGTTTTGCTATTTGCGAGGGCCTGTATACATCGGTGCCAATTCTCGCATTAATGAACACGCGTCAATCAAAGATTGCGTTTCCGTCGGGCACACTGTCAAGATAGGCGGGGAGGTAGAGGGGTCAATTATCGAATCGTATTCCAACAAGCAGCACCATGGATTTCTGGGGCATAGTTATTTGGGGAATTGGATTAATTTAGGTGCAGGTACTTGTAACAGCGACTTGAAGAACACGTATGGTGAAGTGAAGATGGATTATTTGGGGCGCAGAATTTCGACAGGTATGCAATTTGTGGGTTGCTTTATTGGTGACTATTCGAAAACCGCAATCAACACCAGCATCTTTACAGGCAAGGTGGTTGGGGTGTGCAGTATGCTGTACGGATTTGTGACCACCAATGTACCCAGTTATGTAAATTACGCTCGCTCTTTCGGCCAAGTTACCGAGTCGCCCGCTTCCGTGATGGTCGCCACGCAACAGCGAATGTTCAGTCGACGTAATGTCGAGCAACGCCCTGTCGACATTCAACTTCTGAACGACATGTACGAACTAACCAAGCGCGAACGTCAACTTTCTGAAGAACCACTTAGTCTTTAAAAGTCAACAAGGAAATGGTTTGTTTTCAATCGCGAGTTGAATGAACTCGAGCAGTTCTTTGCCCGCGCCCTCAAAGATTAGTTCGCCAAGTTGATAGGCGACACTTTGGTCGATCCTCCCAGGGTTTGGCACTACAATTGAACGGAAGTCAACCGCGTCTTGTTGTTTTCGGTTCCATTGCCGGTAGGGAGAAACTAGAGCAGAGTACTTGGCTACCAATGCTGCTTCGATTGACGGGTGTCTGTGCCCCGATTGAGGGTCAACGACACTGTGCTTGTTGAGAATAGCGAATTGGCATTCGTCATTCGGGAGCATGATATCGATCACGACTGGGCGTGGCTGCCCGCGTGCGTTTCTCCAGGATCGGCAAAGCGGACGACAATCGGACTTTGGTCCCGCGTTTCTAGGCTGGGCCAACGTGTCAAAATTGCTGAAACTACTCTGTCTTTTTCGTCAGGATCGACCATGATGTCGGCAGCTCTTGTAGCACGAAGTTGAGCTAGGTATCCGACGTATTCCTAGAGTCCCATCAGGACCCAGTTTTTGATGCCAGCTGCGACGATGGTGCCGATCACTTCTTGGGGTGTGATTTTCATGGAATGAGGTCTCCAAATGGTGCGGACGTCGGCGTGATGCGCGTCGCGATTTCGAAACCTGCAGCATGCCCGATCGGAGTAGTCGGATTGCCGATGTCATAATTGGCTGGTGTGGAACGAGCCAATTGGGCTTGCGGGACCGCGACATACTACGGGTTGCGCTGGGTCATGGTGGGTAATTGTGAGTGAAAAAAGGACGGATGCATCGGTTTGAATCTAACGGATTGTGATTCAAAATACCAATCCGATGGCTTGCTTGAATACAATTTTCCTTGCGACGGATTATGATTTGAGGATGGGGCAAGATCGACACCAACCGCCGGTTTCCTTTTACCAAGCTTTCTTTCCAGTGGGGGCTTTGGCGACACTGATTGTTTATGGATTGATCGTGCGGGTACTTCTTCTGAAGCAAGTTGCATTGCCGTTGGAGATCATCTTTATCCTCGCAGCGGCGATTGCGGTTGCACAGCAATTGTTAATGGGTTGCCGTTGGCTGGAAATTCAATCGTCGATCGTCAACAAACTCTCGATGGCGATGCCGGCGTTTTTGATTCTGTTTTCGATCGGGCTGGTGATTGGGAGCTGGATGATTTGCGGCACGATACCGAT